>JBIIQU010000002.1:0-23524 GCA_044341905.1 Vulcanococcus sp.
ACAAGGGTCGTCGAAGACGAAGCTCCTCTGCATCCATGGCCCCCGGCGCTCCCGGGGGCTTTTTTGTCGTTACTGCGGGTCGCGCTGGACCTGGGAGATCAACAATCGTGCCAGAGGCGCTGACAGGATCTCAGCTGTTGCAGAACATCCGGGGGTCTGGTCCGTGGTCATCGGGATGTTCAAGCCCACCAGCCTCGCTCTCAGTGCCGCCTTGCTGGTCGGTGCTGTGGGTGCCCCACTGACAGCGAAGGCGCGGGGCGACTTTGGCGGTGGTGGCGGTGGCGGTGGTTTTCGCGGCGGGGGCGGCGGCTTCAGCGGGGGCAGCTTCAGCGGCGGCGGTGGGGGCGGATACCACTTCAGCGCGCCCAGTGTCGAGACAGCGCCACGCGTTGAATCAGCGCCACGCATGGAGTCTGCGCCGATTCAGCAAGCTGCGCCGATCGAGCGCGCCGCACCGGCGTACCGACCCACGGATCGGGACCTGAGTCCGGGCTACCGCGGCAGCCATCCCCTCTATGGAGCCAGCAGCCGCACCTCCTGGACCGGCCACAACATCTCCGCCGACCAGTTCCGGCGTTTCAACCAGAGTGGCGACAGCCGCAGCTGGGGCAACCTTGACACCGCTCGCCTCAACAGCCAGGTCAACCGCGAGACCAACTTCTACAACCGCAACTACGGCGGATGGAACTCCAGCTGGGCCGATGGGGGGTACTGGGGTAGCCGGCCCTGGGGCTATGGCTGGTACAACTGGAGCCCCGACACCTGGGGGTGGTGGGGGGGCTCATCGCTGGGCTGGGGCCTGGCGGCCCTGGCCGGTGCGGATGTGATCAGCTCCCTGGTCAACGCCGCCTCCGAACAACAGTCGCCGGTGATTGAGGTGCCCGACAGCGACTACCAGTTGAATTACGCCACCGTTGACTCGGTGGGCACAGGCGGCGCCGACTTCAGCTACGCCGTCGCCGGCAGCCCGCCGATCAAGGGGGCCGCCAACTGCCAGCAGGGCCTGCTCGACGGCCAGGTGCCCAGCACGGCCGCCCAGGCCCAGCTGCTCAATGCCGCCTGCCAGGTGGCCTACGGGCCCGACCCCAAAGGCACCCCACTTCCGGAAAACCTGGCGGGCAGGCTGCCCGGCTGGCTGCGCGACCTGCTGCTGTTGGCCCTCGGCGGTGGACTGGCGGTGGCGGGCTGGCGACTCCTCGAGGCGTGCCGGCGCCCAACAGCAGCAAAGGCCGACGAGCACCACGCCCGGGTGACTTCAAGCTGAGCCCGTTGGCTGC
The DNA here is from genome assembly GCA_044341905.1 of Vulcanococcus sp. GTDB lineage: Bacteria > Cyanobacteriota > Cyanobacteriia > PCC-6307 > Cyanobiaceae > Vulcanococcus. The sequence goes on from JBIIQU010000002.1 coordinate 1,278, forward strand.
GCGCTGCTGAGCACCGCCTCCGGCGGAATCCACATCGCATCGCCATAGGAGAAGAAGCGGTACTGGCGCTCAATGGCGTCGGCGTAGAGAGCCAACAGGCGCTCGCGGCCGATCAAGGCACTCACCAGCAGCAGCAGGGAGCTCTTGGGCAGGTGAAAGTTGGTGAGCAGCCCCTGCACCACGGCAAAGCGATAACCGGGCTGGATCACCAGGTTCACCGGGCCGGTATGGGGTTGCAGCACGCCGCCATGCAGCTGGGCCACCGCCTCCAGGCTGCGCACCGAGGTGGTACCGATGGCGATCACCCGGCCACCACGGGCGTGGCAGGCCGTGACCGCCGCCACCAGCTCCGGGCTCACCTCCACCCACTCGCTATGCAGCTGCAGCTGGCTGAGATCTTCGGTTTCCACCGGCCGGAAGGTGCCCAGGCCCACATGCAGGGTGGTGGTGGCCAGCTCCACGCCGCGCCCGCGGATCGCCGCCAGCAGTTCATCGCTGAGGTGCAGGCCCGCCGTGGGGGCCGCCACGGCTCCGGGGCGAGCGGCGTAGCGGGTCTGGTAGCGCTCGTTGTCGCTGGCGTCGTGCTCGTGGATGTAGGGCGGCAGGGGGATGGCGCCGTACTGCACCAGCAGCGGCTCGAGGGCGGCCGCATCGATGCACGCGACCGGAAACTGGAGAATGCGGCCGCCGGTGGCGGGGTCGCTGCCCAGCACCTGCACCGGCAGCGGCGGCTGGCCCTCCGCTACCACCTCAACCCAATCGCCAGCCCGCAACTTCTTGGCGGGCTTAGCCAGACAAAGCCACTGGCCGGTAGCAGCCATCTCGCCGGGTTGCGGCTGCCAGGGCTCGAGTACGAGCAGCTCCACCGCCCCGCCGCTGGGCCGGCGCGCCTCCAACCGTGCCCGCAACACCCGGGTGTCGTTCACCACCAGCAGGTCGCCGGGCGCCAGCTCCGCCTGCAGGTCCCACACGCTCACATGTCGGGCATGGGGAGCAGGCCCCAGCCCAACTGGATCCACCGCCAGCAGCCGAGCGGCGTGGCGGGGCTCCAGGGGCCGCTGAGCAATCCGTTCCTCTGGCAGGGGAAAGCTGTAGCTGGAGAGCCTCAGATCGGCTGGATCCACAGCGCGACTGGACTCAGAGGGCAAGGCTCTCCGGGTTGGTCTCGATCAGCTGAGCCAGGTCCTTGAGGAAGGCGGCGGCATGGGCGCCGTAGATGGTGCGGTGGTCGCAGGTGAGGTTCACCTGCATCTGGTTGGCCACGCGCATGGAGCCGTCCTTACCGGCCACCACGGTGGGGCGGGAGGCCGCCACGGCCAGGATGGCGCCGGTGCCGGGGGGCAGGATCGCGTCGAAACGATCCACCCCAAACATGCCCAGGTTGGAGAGGGTGAAGGTGCCGGTGCTGTACTCCTCGGGCTGAAGCTGCTTGCTGCGGGCCCGGGCCACCAGATCGGCCCAATTGCGGGCCATCGAATAGATGTCGGTCTTATCGGCGTTGGCCAGCACTGGAGTGATCAGGCCGCCGTCTTCCATGGCCACGGCCACCGCCACATTCACGGCGGCGGGGAAGCTCATGGCACTGCCATCGGCGCTGGTGGCGGCGTTCACCTGGGGATGGCGGGCCAGCACCACGCCCACCGCCTTGGCCAGCAGGGCCGTCATCGTGACGCCCTTGGGCTTCAGCTGCTTGTAGAAGGCATCGAGCTTGGTGGTGGTGATGGTGTAGCCCACCCGGAAGCAGGGCACCTGCAGGCTGGCCACCATGTTGCGGTTCACCGCGTTCTGGAGGGTGTTGAAGCCCACGCTTTCGCCGGGCCGGCCGAAGGCCTCACCGGCAGGAGCGGGAGCCGCCACGGCAGCACCGTTACCGGCCACGGCCACTACGGCGGGGCCGGACCCTTCCGCCACCCGGGGCACCGCCACGGTGAGGCCCAGGGCACGCTCCACATCTTCGGCCTGAATACGACCATGGGGGCCGCTGCCCCGCAGGCTGTCCAGGGCTACGCCGTGCTGGCTCGCCAGCTTCTTGGCGCGGGGCGAGGCCACCACCCGGCCAGAGGCCACGGGAGCAGGGGCTGCCACAGCCACAGGTGCGGGAACAGGAACAGGCGCCGGAGACGGTGGGGCGCTTGCCGGAGGAGCAACGGCGGCCACCGGGGCGGGAGCCGCTGCAGCAGCAACCGCCGGAGCCGCCGGAGCCTTGGCGGCCACCTCGGCAATCTCGGCCTCGGTTTCCACGATCAGGCCAATGGTTTCCCCCACGGGAGCCGTGCCGCCAGCGGGCATCAGCACCGCGGCCAGGAAGCCCTCATTGAACGACTCCACGTCCATGTCGGCCTTGTCCGACTCCACCACCAGCACCGACTCACCGCGGGCCACAGGATCGCCGGGCTTCTTCAGCCACTCCACGATCTTGCCCTCCGTCATGGTGGAGGAGAGGGCCGGCATGAAGATTTCGTGGGTGGCCAACGGAGGTCTGCCGTGCAAGTGGGGGGATTTTACGTGGCTTGATCCCCCCACCCCTCAGGACAGCTCAGGCTCCCTCGATCGCCTCGATCACGCCATCGCGCACCACCACCGCCACCTGGAGCTTCTCCACCAGGTTGTCGCCCACCCGCACATCGGTGAAGCTCTCCAGCTGGCCCTGCTCCACGATCTGCTCCATCTCCAGATCGCGCACCTGGCGCTGCTGCTCCAGCAGTTGGCGCTTCTGCTCCTCCAGTTCGGCCCGCTTGGCCGCCACCTGCTCCTGCACCGAGGCCACCTGGTCTTGAACGCGGGGGTCGAGGGGGTTGGCGCTTTGGCTGCGAATCGCATCCACCAGCTGCTGCCCCTCCTGTTCCAGCTGGGAGAGCTGGGCATCACTGCCAGCCACGGCATTGCTGAGCTCCCGCTCCGCGTCCTCCTTCCAGCGGGGAGTCACCACGGCCCGCACGGTGATCGTGCGCTTGATCGAGAGAGTGCCGTCGGCCATGGGAGAGCAAAAGCAGCGCCCACGCTGTCAGCCCAGCGAACAGGGGTCAACGGTCGGTTGGCCGCACCCGCTGTTCAGCGGCCGTAGATAGCCGCGATGGCGGTGGCATCGCGCTGGGCGATGCGATCACGGCGCTGCTTGAGGGTCTGGGTGAGCAGGCCGTTGTCGATCGAGAACGGCGCCACCAGGGCCACGCCCGCCAGGCGCTCATCGGGGCGCGACCCCACCCGGGCCTGCAAGCGGCGATTGAGGCGACTGGTGAAGGCCTTGAGCAGCTCGGGTCCTGCCCCGGCCGGGCTGCCGTCGGGCCAGGCGGCCTGCGGCTGCAACCCCTGCTCCAGAACAAAGGCCGCCAGGGCCTCTGCCTTCGGCACCACCAGGGCTCCGAGGGCCTTGCGGTCTTGCCCCACCAGCATCACCTGTTCCACCAGGCTGCAGGCCACCAGGCACTCCTCAAGCGGACCCGGTTCAATGTTCTCGCCACTGCTCAGCACGATCGTGTCCTTGGCGCGGCCCGTGAGCACCAGGGTTCCATCAGCGAGCAGGTGGCCCAGATCGCCGGTGTCAAACCAGCCCTCGCCATCCAGCACCTGGGCACTGGCCTCGGGCTTGCGGAAGTAGCCAGCCATCACCTGGGGCCCCTTGGCCAGCACCTTGCCGCGGGCACCGATGGGCAGCACCACGCCGCTGTCGCCATCCACGATGCGGATCGCGGTGCCTGGCAACGGCTGGCCGGCACTGCCGCGGCGGTTGCTCCAGGCACGCCGGCAGGTGAGAACCGGGCTGGTTTCAGTGAGGCCATAGCCCACCAGCAGCTCAATGCCGATGGCCTCGAAGAAGCCATCGACATGGCTGGCCAGGGCACCGCCACCACTGATGGCCGTGCGCAGACGACCACCGATCAGCTGCTGGCGCACCTTGGGCCAGAACAGCCGCGCCGCCAGGCCGTGCAGGGGCCAGCTCAGCAGGGTGCTGCCGGCCGCCAGCAACTTCCGGCCTACCGGTTCGGGCGAAAGGGTGAGATCACAGGCGGTGCGCCGCTGGGCGCAGTGGAAACGGCTCACGGCCAGGGCCCGCTTGAGCAGCGACTGGCGCAGGGCAGGCATGGCGCCCAGGGCATCCTCAAAGCCGCCCAGCAACGCCTCCCACAGCCTCGGAACACTGATCAAATAGTGGGGACGCACCCGCTGTAGGTCGGGCCGCAGCTGCTTGAGGCTGGTGTAGGTCTGCTGGCAGCCGCAGGCGAGCAGGAAATACTCGGCGGTGCGCTCATAGGCATGCCAGATCGGCAGCACACTCAGAACCCGGTCCCCGGGGCGCGGGGCCACGGCGACGCCGAGGTTGCGCAGCTGGTGCAGCAGGTTGGCGTGGCTGAGCGGCACGCCCTTCGGCTGCCCCGTGGTGCCCGAGGTGTAGAGCACCGTGGCCAGGCGCTGCTCGCCGCCCTCGGGCCAGGCCGGCGCCGGGGCCTGGGCGCCCCGGGCCAGGAGCTCAGCCCAGGTGTAACAGGGCACCACCGGCACGATTGAGCCGCGATCCCCCTGCAGGAGCACCACAAAGCGCACCTGGCCCAGCAGTTCACTGCTGAGCTTGAGGCTGGCCAGCAGCTCTGCGCTTTCCACCACCAGGGCCACGGCCCCGCAATCGGCGGTGATGTAACGCAGCTCCTCGGCCGGAGCGCTGCTGCCCCGCACGGCATCGGCCGCGCCCAGGCGCATCAGGGCCTGATCCGCCACCAGCCAGCGGGGGCTGTTTTCGGAAAACAGGCCCACCACATCACCGGGCCGCACGCCCAGGGCGGCAAAGCCGGCGGCCGCCTGCTCAATGCGACTGTGCAGATCACGAAAGCTGAGCTGCTCCGGCGGCTTGGCATGGGGAGCTTCCAGGGCGGTGGCGTCGCCGTAGCGCTTGGCCAGGCGCCCCCAGAGCTGCTCCAAGCCGGTGAGATCGGTCCAGTCGTTGCCCCCTGCCAGGGCCCGCTGATCCTGGCGGCTGCCGCTCCAGAACACCTCCGCCAGGGGGGTTGCAGCGGTCTGGAGGTGGCCCATGGGTGGCGCGGGGACGTGGAGCTTGCCCGGTCTTACCACCCCTGCAGGGTCTCCTGGCGACTGGGGGGGCGCAAACGCAGACCGAACCGTTGGGCAAAGGCCTGCAACAGCAGCGGCTGCACCGCAGCCAGCGTGAGCTGGGGCAGCCAGTCCACCAGCCTGCCCACGGCCCGGTCGCGGATCCCGCAGGGCACCACCTGGGCAAAGCCACTGAGGTCGCCATCCACGTTCAGGGCCAGGCCATGCTGACTGATCCAGCGGCGCGCCCCCACCCCGATGGCCGCCACCTTGCAACCGTCGAGCCACACCCCGGTGAGCCCCGCGATCCGCTCCCCCCGCAAGCCCAGGGCCGCCAGCACATCGATCACCACCCCCTCCAACTGCCGCAGATAAAGGTGGAGGTCGGCCCCATGGCGCTGCAGGTTCAGCACCGGATAGAGCACCAGCTGCCCCGGGCCATGGAAGGTCACCTCCCCGCCGCGGTCGATGCGGTGCAGCGGTGCAGGGGGCGCCATGGGATCAAAGCCAAGGAAGCTGGGATCGGCCCCGCGACCCAGGGTGTAACAGGGCTGGTGCTCCAGCAGCAACACCGCATCGGGGCCTGAGGGAGCCTCCAGCAGGCGGCTCTGCAGCTGCTGCTGCCAGGCCCAGGCCCGCGGGAACTCCACCAGCCCCGGGGGTTGGAAACAGATTGCGTCGCTGGTGGTGGGATTCACACACCGTTCCTAGCGTTGAGGCATCCCCACCGCCTGGGAGCCACGGGATGAAGCTGTTGATTCACGGCCGCAATCTGGAGGTCACATCGGCCATCCGGGATTACACCGAAGACAAGCTGTCGCGGGCCATCGGCCATTTCGACGGCATGGTCAAGGAAGCGGACGTGCACCTGTCGGTGGCCCGCAATCCGCGGGTACCGCAACAGACTGCCGAGGTCACGGTGTTTGCCAACGGCACCGTGATCCGGGCCCAGGAGCGCAGCGAGAACCTCTACGCCAGCATCGATCTGGTGGCGAGCAAACTCAGCCGCCAGCTCCGCCGCTACAAGGACCGCCACGGCGATCATCACCACAGCCCAGGCCATCACGCCAGCGCCACCCCCAGCACCGCCGAGCTGGTGGGCGACGACGTGGTGAGTGGTTCTCTGCTGGACGGCAAGGAAGCCAGCCTGCCGAGCCCTGGGGTGCGCCGCAAGTATTTCGCCATGCCGGCCATGAGCCTCGATCAGGCCCTGCACCAGCTGGAGGTGATCGACCACGACTTCTACCTGTTCCGCGACGACAAGACCGGCGAGCTGCAGGTGGTGTATCGACGCAACCACGGCGGCTTCGGCGTGATCCAGGCCAAGGCCTGAGAATCCCGGGGTCTGCTCGGCCCTGCTCCTCCCTTGCGCGACCTTCCTGATCTCGCTTCGCTGATCGATCACGCGCTGCTCGATCCCCACCAGGGGCGGGAGGCGATCGAGCGCTGCTGCGATGAGGCCCGCCACTTCGGCTTTGCCGGTGTGTGTGTGGCCTCCCGCTGGTTGCCGGCGGCCCGGGAACGCCTGGGCCCGAGCGGCGGCCGCGGCCCCAAGCTGATCAGCGTGGTGGGCTTCCCCTTCGGAGCCGTGCCGCCAGGGATCAAGCAAGCCGAGGCCGAGTGGGCCGCCGCCGCCGGGGCCGAAGAACTGGATGTGGTGCCCGATTTCGGCGCCCTGGCCGACGCCGACAGCACCAGTTTCTGCCAGGACCTCGCGGCGATCGTGGAACTGGGGCTGCCAGTGAAGGTGATCCTGGAGGTGGGTCGTCTCGACCCCGCGGCCCTGGAGCTGGCGGTGGAGGCCTCGATCGATGTGGGGGCCACCTTTCTGAAAACCGGCAGCGGCTTCGGACCGGCCGCCACCGTGGAGCAGGTGACACGACTGCGGGACCTGGCCCGCGGCCGGGCAGCCGTGAAGGCCTCGGGCGGCATCGGCACCCTGGAGCAGGCAATCGCATTGGTGGAGGCCGGGGCCAGCCGTCTGGGCACCAGCCGGGGCGTGGCCCTGATGCAGGCCCTGCGGGCACCCGGGCCTTGAACGGCGAGCAGCGCCTGGAGGGGCTGGTGCTCAAGTGCAGCCCCCTGGGGGAGGCCGACCGGCTCCTCACCCTGCTGAGCAACGCCGAGGGGCTCACGCGGCTGGCAGTGCCGGGCGCGCGCAAACCAAAGAGTTCCCTGGCGGCTGCCGTGCCCCTGGCGGTGCTCTCCCTGCAGGTGAGTGGCAGCCGCGGACTTCGGCGGGTGCGCCAGCTCCAGGTGCAGCGCAACTTCTCCGCCCTGGCCGAGCGGCTGGAAACCCTGGCCGCCGCCCAGGGCCTGGCGGAACTGAGCCTGCAGCTGGTGCCCAGCGGCGACCCCGTGGAGGGCGTGCTCGACGACCTGCTGCTGCAGCTGAATCTGCTGGAGGCCGTGGTGAAGGAGCGGCAGGACAGCCTGGAGGCCCTGGCCATCGCCGTGCAGGGCGGGGTGCACCTGCTCGCCCTCGGCGGCTACGCCCTGCCACTGGCCTCCTGCGCCCGCAGCGGTGAACGGCTCGATCCGCCCCTGGGCAACTGGGAGTGGCGCTGCAGCCTGATCCCCAGCGAGGGCTTTGTGATCGGCGGCGTGGCGGGCGCCCAGCTGGTGCTCAATGCCTCCGAGCTAGCCCTGCTGCAACGGCTGCTGCGGCCGGCCCTACCCCGCCGCCGCGACGGCGAGCTGATGGGACCCCAGCGGGTGTGGCTGCGGCTGCTGCAGCTGGTGGACCTGTGGAGCCGGGAGCATCTGGGCCGCAGCGCCAGGGCCTGGCCATTGCTGCGCCAGTGCTTCGGGCCAGCTGGTGCGCCATCATCATGACCCGGTAATCGTTAGACCCCTTGAGCGGACCCGCGCGATCTTCCGGCCTCCAAGGCGTGCTGGCCCTGCCGGAATTCCGCAAGCTCTGGCTGGGGCAGGTGTTCAGCCAACTGGCGGACAAGTTCTACATCGTGTTGATGGTGTTTCTGATCGCCCAGTACTGGGTGAGCGCCACACCTCCAGCCGATGGCGCCCTGGCCGAAGCGGCCGGGGCCTTCAAGCTGGATATCGAGAGTCGGGCCCAACTGATCACCCTGCTGGCCACAGGCATCTACGTGGCCAACACGATCCCGGCCATGGTGCTGGGGCTGGTGGCCGGCGTCTGGGCCGATCGCTGGCGCAAGCGCGAAGTGATGGTGGCCTCCAACGCCATCCGGGCCGGGCTGGCGCTGCTGGTGCCCCTGTGCCTGTTGGATGGGCCCATGTGGCTGGGCTTGAGCTGGGGCTACTGGACCCTGCTCGTGATCACGTTCCTGGAGTCGGTCCTCACCCAGTTCTTCGCGCCGGCCGAGCAAGCGGCCATTCCGATGCTGGTGCCCACGCGCCAGCTGCTGGCCGCCAATTCGCTGTACCAGGCCACGAGCATGGGCGCCACGATCGTGGGCTTTGCCCTGGGCGACCCCATCCTGCGGCTGCTCAAGTACGGGTTGGCCGAGGTGGGCATTCCCAATGGCGAGTTCGCCCTGCTCCCCCTCTGCTACGGCCTGGCGGCCCTCTCGATCGCCTGGATCCGGGTGGAGGAAACCCCCAGGGCCGCCACTGGCGACACGGTATGGCGGGAAATCGGCGAGGGCCTGCAGGTGTTGCGGGAGCGGCCGAGTGTGCGCAGCGCCATGCTGCAGCTGGTGCTGCTCTACAGCCTGCTGGCCGCTCTCTATGTGCTGGCGATCAGCCTGGCCTCGGCCATCAAGGGCCTGGGCCCCACCCAGTTCGGCACCTTGCTGGCCATGAGTGGGGTGGGGCTGGCTATTGGCGCGGTGGCCGTGGCCCAGGTGGGCCACAGCTTCAATCGCCGACGGCTGGCCGCGGCGGGCCTGGGCACCATTGCCTGGAGCCTGGTGTTGCTGGGGCAGCTGCGGGGCAACTTGGTGTTCACCCTGGTGTTGTGTGGGGTGCTGGGCCTCGGCGCAGCCCTGCTGGCCATCCCCGCCCAGACCACCATCCAGGAGGACACCCCCGAAGCCATGCGCGGCAAGGTGTTCGGCCTGCAAAACAACCTGATCAACATCGCCCTCAGCCTGCCCCTGGTGCTGGCGGGCACTGTGGTGAGCCGCTACGGCCTGCTGCCCGTGCTCTGGGCCCTGGCGGCCCTCGCCCTGGCGGCCGCCCTGCTCGAGAAACCCTGGAAACGCTGCTAGCGTCAGCCCTTGGTTGAGCCTGCCGCTGCGTGGCCCACATCGCCTGGCTGGGCAAGAAGTCACCGTTCTGCGGCAACGTCACCTACGGCCTGGCTACCACCGAGGCCCTGCGGAGTCGGGGCCATGAGATCAGCTTCATCCACTTCGACACGCCCGCGGGGTTTCCGCTCAAGCGGGACGACGCCGAGGGGGGGCTGAACCAGGGGATCTTGAATCAGGGGTTGAAGCGCTTCCGCGCGGCCCCGGCCAAGCCCCCCAGCAACGACGGGGCCCCCGATGTGGCCCTGTCGTACCTGGTGAAGTCCCAGGTGTACACGATTCCATCGCCGGGGGCGCAACGGGAACTACGCGAGTCCCTGGAGAGGCTGCAACCCGATCTGGTGCACGCCAGTCTCACCCTCTCCCCCCTCGATTTCCGGCTGCCGGATCTGTGCCAGCAGCTTGGGCTGCCCCTGGTGGCCACCTTCCATCCCGCCTTTGACGCCAGCCTGCGCAACCTCAGCGCCGGCACCCAACAGCTCACCTATCAGCTCTACGCCCCCTCCCTGGCTAAATACCACCGGGTGGTGGTGTTCTCCGAGCTGCAGGCCGAGGTGCTCAGCCGGCTGGGGGTGCCCGAGGGGCGGCTGGCGGTGATCCCCAACGGTGTTGACCCCAACCTGTGGACCCCAGCCCCGGTAGCCACGGCGGCTTCGGCCGACCTTCTGACCTTGCGGCAACGGTTTGCCGGCCAGCGGGTGTTCTTGTACATGGGCCGCATCGCCACCGAAAAGAACGTGGAGGCCCTGTTGCGCGCCTGGCGACTGGTGCAGCCAGCCGGTTGCACGCTGGTGGTGGTGGGCGATGGTCCGGTACGCCAATCGCTGATGCAGACCTACGGCCCCGAAATCAATGTGCTCTGGTGGGGCCACGAACCCGATCAGGCCAAACGGCTGGCGCTGCTGCAACTGGCTGAGGTATTCCTGCTGCCCTCACTGGTGGAGGGGCTAAGCCTGGCCCTGCTGGAGGCGATGGCCAGCGGCACCGCCTGCGTGGCCACCGATGCCGGAGCCGATGGCGAGGTGCTGGAGGGGGGCGCGGGCATCGTGATCAGCACCCAGGGGGTCACCACCCAGCTGCGCACCCTGCTGCCGGTGCTGCGCGACCAGCCCGTGCTCACCGCGGAACTGGGCCGGCGCGCCCGGGCTCGGGCCCTGGAGCGCTACACCCTCGAGCGCAACATCGACCAGCTGGAGCAGCTTTATGCCGGCCTGGTGCCCCAAGCCAGTTTGGCGGGCTTATGAGTGCAGCTCTGCGCAGCAGGCTGCAAAGGAAGCTGCCGGATCCGGGGCCGCCGTGATCGGCCGGCCGATCACCAGCTGGCTGGAGCCAACTGAGATCGCCTGGGCCGGCGTGAGCACCCGCTGCTGATCGCCCAGGGCCGCTCCCGCGGGACGGATCCCGGGGGTCACGAGCGCAAAGGGATGGGGGTGGGCCGCCCGCAACCGGGCCACCTCCAGGGGCGAGCACACACAGCCGCCGATCCCGGCCGCCGCGGCCAGGGCGGCCAGCCGGGGCACGTACTCGGCCACGGGATCATCGATCGCCAGTTCGCTGGCAAAACGCACCGGCTCCCAACTGGTGAGCACCGTGACCGCCAGCAGGGTTGGGGCCGGCAGACCTGCTGCCGCGGAAGCCTCCTGTGCCGCCGCCTGGGCGGCCCTCAGCGCCTCGCTGCCGGCGCAGGCGTGCACGGTGATCAGCTCCGCTCCCAGCCGCGCGGCACTGCGGCAGGCACCGGCCATGGTGGCGGGGATGTCGTGGAATTTGAGATCGAGGAACACCCGCTTGCCCTGATCCCGCAGCTGGCTCACCACCGTGGGGCCACCGGCCACGAACAGCTCCAGCCCCACCTTCACCCAGCGCAGCTCGGGCACCGCGGCCACAAACGCAAGCGCCCGCTCGGGCGCCATGCCATCGAGGGCCACGATGATCCGATCGGCGGGCTCGGCACCCAGGTGTCCAGCCATCAGCCCACCACCAGGCGCCGAAAGGTCTTCTTGCCCAGCTGCAGCACCTTGCCGGCCAGCTCGACCGGAGCGGCGAACTCCTGGTTGGGATCGCTGAGCTTCTGGCCGTCGAGCTTCACACCACCCCCCTGGATCTGGCGGCGGGCCTCGCTGCTGCTGGCACAGAGGCCCACGGCGCTGAGCAGATAAAAGGCCTTAGCGGGGAAGTTCACCAGCTCCAGGGAGGCCTCAGGCACCTCGGCATCGGCCGCCCCGGCGCCCTGGGCACCGCCCACCAACATGGCCGCATCGGCCTGGGCAGTGCTGGCAGCCTCCGACCCGTGGCGCTGGCGGGTGATCTCAAGAGCCATCGCCTTCTGGCGCTCGCGCGGGTTGGACGGCAGAGCCTCCAGATCGAGATCGGTGAGCAGGGTGAGGTAGTCCTCCACCACCGCATCCGGCACCTTCTCGAGCTTGGAATACATCGAGAGGGGGTCGTCGCTGAGCCCCACGGTGTTGCCCAGGCTCTTGCTCATCTTCTGCACGCCATCAAGGCCCGGCAGGATCGGCAGCAACATCCCGAACTGGGGCCGCTGGCCGAAATGGCGCTGCAGATCGCGGCCCATGGCCACATTGAACTTCTGGTCGGTGCCGCCCAGCTCCAGGTCGGCCTCAATGGCCACCGAGTCGTAGCCCTGCAGCAGCGGGTAGAGGAACTCGTGCAGGGAGATGGGCGTACCGGAGCCGTAGCGGTTGGCGAAGTCTTCCTTGGCCAGCATCTGGCCCACGGTGCTGGTGCCCAGGAGCTCGATCACCTTGGGCAGATCCAGGCCCGCCAGCCATTCACTGTTGCGGCGCACCTCCAGCCGGCCAGGGGTGTGGAAATCCAGCAGGGCACGCTCAGGGTCCTGACCCAGGCCCAGCTGGACGAGATACGTGTCCGCATTGGCCTCCACCTCGGCGGCGCTGAGCTGCACCCGGGTGGCGCTCTTCCCCGTGGGATCACCGATGCGAGCGGTGAAATCGCCGATGATCAACACCGCCGTGTGGCCCGCATCCTGGAAGGCCCGCAGCTTGCGGAACAGGATCGAGTGGCCCAGGTGGATGTCGGAACCGGTGGGGTCGATGCCCAGCTTCACCCGCAAGGGGGCACCGCTGTGCTCGGCCTGGGCCAGCCGGGCGCTGAGTTGCTGGTCGGGGTCGTGGGCGGCCTCGGGGCCAGCACCGGCGGGGAAGAGATCGGCCACCCCCCGCTGCCACCAATCGGGACGTGCCTGCGCGCCCTCAGCCATTGCACCTGCTCGCCTGTGCGGATGGTACGCAGCCGCGCCTTCAGGCCTCCTTCTCCAGCTCGCCCTTCATCCGCTCCAGGGTGCGGTGCATCTGCTCGAACATCTGCTCAGGGGTCATCCCGAACTGGCCCAACTGGGTCCGCAGCTGCTCCACGGTGAGCTTGGCCTGGAAGTCGTCGGAGAGCTCAAAGCGCTTCATGAACACGCGGTAGCGGTCCATCAGCTCCTCCATCCGGTCGATGAAGAGCTTTTTGCCCTCGCGATCGAACTTGCCGTACTCGCCCCCCAGCTGCATCAGCTGCTGGTAATCCCCGAAGAGCCGCTTCGCTTCATCCTGAACAATCTCGGATTCGAAGAAAGCCATGGCGATCGGGCCGGTGCGCTCCGATCGATTGTGGTGGGCCCCAGGGGCTGTGGCGAGTGCGGATCCACGCATCACAGGGCTGCGGAATCCGGCAATCGGGCACACATTGACCGCGGTGCTTGAACCGCATTGGACTACACCCCGCTGATCGAGCAGGTGCGCCGCAACTCCAGGGACGGCAACCTGATGCTCCACGACTCCCGCCTGGTGGCCTGCATGGGCAGCCGCCTGGCCCTGAGCCTGCTGATCAGCACCATTCAGCCTGGCGATCAGCTGGTGGGAGCCGCCACCAGCGAGGCCGAGGGGCTAGCGCTGATCCAGGACCAGCAGGCGACTGTGTTGCTCTGCACCGATCAGCTGGAGCAGGGGTGCGGCGTGGAGCTGGTGGGCCAGGTGAAACGCCACCACCCGGAGGTGCGCTGCCTGCTGATCCTCACCCGCCACCAGCCCCTGGCCCGCATCAAGGCAGCCATCCAGGCCGGGTGCAACGGGATCTGCGACGAATCCGAGCTGGGCATGGGCACACTCAAGGCCGCCATCGCCGCCGTGAACGGCGGCGGCCTCTACGTGCAGCGCAACCTCAATGCTGTGTACCTGGCCCATTACCCCGGCAGCCAGGGGCCGCCGCTGGCGCCGCTGAGCAGTCGGGAAGTGGAGGTGCTCCAGCTCGCAGCCGGTGGCAACAGCAACCAGGAGATCGGCCAGCGCCTGTTCATCAGCCTGGAAACCGTGAAAACCCACATGCGCAGCGTGTTGCAGAAGCTGCAGGCCCGCGACCGCACCCACGCGGCGGTGGAGGGCCTGCGGCTGGGTTTGTTGGACTGGCCTGAATCTCGGTAAGGTCGGGCCGTTCTGCCGCGCGCCTTTGCCGCCATGGCCCGGGGCCACTGGTTGGATCCATTAGCCCGCACCCTGCTGGAGGCGGCGGGGCAGATCGCGCCACGGCCGCGGCCGGAGCCGTCACAGCCCGACCCGGGCCCAGAAGCCAGCCCGGCGCACGACCCAATCGAGCAGGAGCTGCTGGCCCTCAAGTTGGAGCAGGATCCCAACCGGCGCCTCAGCAATGCCCTCGAGGTGCGCCAGGCCGCCGCCCTGGGCTGGCGGCTGGACGTGAACCGGGCCACCGCCGCCGACTGGCTGCGACTCCCCGGCCTTGAGCCCGCCCAGGTGGATCTGCTGCTGCGGCTCCAGGCGGGTGGCGTCCAGCTGAGCGGACCCGACGACCTGCAACGGCTGCTGGAGCTCAGCCCCGGACAGATCGAGGCGTGGGCCCCCCTGCTGCTGTTTCGCTGGTACGGCGACGGAGCCCCCGCCAGCGCCCCACCAAGCCAGCTCGATCTCAACCGCGCCGGCGCCGCTGAACTGGCGCGCAGCCTGCCCCAATTCGGCCAGGAACGCTGCCAGAGGCTGCTGCGGGAGCGGCAACGGGCCCCGTTCCTCGACCTGGCCGATCTGCAGCAGCGGCTGCAACTGCCCGCGGCGGTGGTGGAACAACTGATTGGCAAGGTGCGCTTCGGCAAGGGTCCGGCCGGGCCTGAATTGCCCCGCTCCGCCTGAGGCTTCATGGCGCCCTCCCCTCCGGCCCGCCAGGGCCAACTGTTCGGCGACGACACGGGCCTGGGCGGTGGTTCTGGGCACACCCTGCCGCTGCTGGAGCACCAACTGCTGGAGTGGCAGCAGCGGCTGGCGGGCCACCAGAGCCCCCTGTTTACAGCCGCAGCCCAGGGCCTGGCCAGCGGCACCGCCCAGGGCAACTTGTTTGCCTCCACCGGCCAGGCCAGCTTGGCCCTGAGCCTGAATCCACTCGCCCTGGCGGCCCAGCACCTGCAGTTCTGGCGCTGGCCCCAAGCCCAGCAGCAAGGAGCGGCCCTGTATTTCGTGCTCGATCAACCGCCCCACCGCCCCGAGCCGCTGCTGCTCTACGTGGGCGAAACCGGCCGGGCCGATCAGCGCTGGAAGGGCGAGCACGATTGCAAGAGCTACCTGGCCGCCTACGGCGAAGCCCTGCAGCACGTGGGCCTGGGCAGCCAACTCAGCATCCGCTTCTGGAGCGACGCCCCGGCCCAGGTGAAACCGCGCCGGGCCCTGGAGCAGGAGCTCATCCGCCACTGGTTGCCGCCGTTCAACAAGGAAACCCGGGGCCGCTGGGCCACACCCTTCACCACCGATCTCGACTGATCGCCCTACCATCGCGCCCACCCGCGACGCCCCGATGGCCATGGAGTTCCGCTGCAGCCCCAGCACCCTGAACGACTGGAGCGGCGACACCCTGGCGGTGGGCCTGTTCAGCGGCGAGGCCTCAGCGGCCGCCCTGGCCGCGCTGGACGCCCGCTTCGGTGCGGGCGTAAGCGAGCGGCTCAAGCAACGCCGCTTCAAGGCCAAGGCCGGCGAGTGCCTCAACCTGGAGCTGCTGGGCCAGACGCCCGGGACCCTGCTGCTGATAGGCCTGGGGGAACCGGCCGGCTTCGGGCTGGATGGCGTGCGCAGGGCCGCCGCCACCGCCGCCAAGGCCAGTGCCGCCGCTGGAGCCGGCAGCCTCGGCATCGCCCTGCCGGTGGAGGGCCTCGAGCCCGTGGCTGCCGCCGCCGCCATCGCCGAAGCGGTGCGCCTGAGCCTGTTCAGCGATCAGCGCTTCAAGAGCGAGGCGGAACCGAAACCCGTGCCCACGGCCGTGGAGCTGCTGGGCCTGCCGGAGGGAGCCGCCAGCGGCCTCAGTGCCGTAGCAGCCATCTGCAGTGGCGTTGAGCTGGCCCGGGAACTGGTGGCAGCCCCTCCCAATGTGGTGACCCCCCAGGCCCTGGCCGACACCGCAGCCGCCATCGCCCAGGCCTTCAACCTGGAGCTCAAGGTGCTGGAGCGCGCCGACTGTGAGGCCCTGGGCATGGGCTCCTACCTGGCGGTAGCCCAGGGCTCCGACCTGCCACCCAAATTCATCCACCTCACCTATCGCCCCACGGGCCCGGTGACCCGCCGGCTAGCTCTGGTGGGCAAGGGCCTCACCTTCGATTCCGGCGGGTACAACCTCAAAACCGCCGGCTCCCAGATCGAGATGATGAAGTACGACATGGGCGGCAGCGGAGCCGTGCTGGGGGCCATGCGCGCCATCGCCGAGCTGAAGCCGGCAGGCCTGGAGGTGCACATGATCGTGGCCGCCTGCGACAACATGATCAGTGGCGGGGCCATCCACCCCGGCGCGATCGTGACTGCCTCGAACGGCAAGACGATCGAGATCAATAACACCGATGCCGAGGGCCGCCTCACCCTGGCCGATGCCCTGGTGTACGCGAGCAAGCTGGAACCCGATGCCGTTGTGGATCTGGCCACCCTCACCGGCGCCTGCCTGATTGCGCTCGGGGAGGAGATCGCTGGCCTTTGGTCACCCAACGACGGCCTGGCCGCCGCCCTGGTGGGCGCCGCCGAACAGGGCGGTGAAGCGCTCTGGCGCATGCCCCTGCGGCCCTCCTACCGCGAGGGCCTCAAGAGCGGCCTGGCGGACATGAAGAACACCGGCCCCCGCCCCGGCGGCTCGATCACCGCCGCCTTGTTCCTGCAGGACTTCGTGGGCCAGGACATCCCCTGGGCCCACCTGGACATCGCCGGCACCGTGTGGAGTGACAAGGGCCGCGGCATGGACCCGGCAGGCGCCACCGGTTTCGGGGTGCGCACCCTGGTGAACTGGGTGCTGGCCGGTGGAGCGGCCTGAGCGGGTGGAAACCCGCCGGAGGCTCCCCGTAACCTGAACCGAGCGTCCCCAGTACCAGGCTCCGATGGCTGTTCCCAAGATCCGCTGGTATGTGAAGGCCCAAGCGGGGGTGCTGCTCCTGCCGGCGGGTCTGTGCCTGTTTGGCGAGGCGGTTCAACGGCGCACCCTGCAGGTGCTCGGCCAGCCCCACGGACCCTGGTTCTGGTACGGCACCTTGAGCCTGATCGCCATCGTGGCCGGCGTGGGGCTGATGATCGAGAGCGGGCTGCTGAGGGGCTACCCCGGCCAGCAACAGCGCTGAGCCAGGTCACGCAATCAGGCGGCCATCGCCCGCGCCGCAGACAGGGCGGAGCTGTCGAGCACATCCGCCGGCTGCTCCAGGGCATGGATCTGCCAGCGGGCTCGCTCACCGAACTGTTCGAGCAGGCGATCCAGATCGTCAGACGCCTGCTTGGGGCTCTCGTACGGGCCGATGTGGCGGGTCACCAGCCCGTCCCGAATCGTCAGCAGATACATACACACACCTGCACCCGAGCTCCATGCAAGTTAGGTGCACCTGCCCAGAGAAAAAAGGGCGGAAACCCGCTCCACCACTCAAAAAAGCGGCAGGAATGCTGCAGCCGTCTTCAGCTTTTCCATAGAAAGCCCCTGGTCAGCGGGTCGTGACCCAGGCCCCGCTGCTGCGGGCTTTCGGACCCCAAAGAGAATCGAGGCGTTGATCGCGGCCGCAAGCCCAGCGGTAGTAGCGGTATTTCACCGCATTGCGCTCGGCGTAATTCTGGTGATAGCTCTCCGCGGGCCAGAAGGTCTGGAGCGGCTTGATCTGCACCTTGAGGGCTGCCACTGGCCGGCCCAGTTCCTTGGCGGCCGCCTGCAGACTGGCCCGAGCCTGCTGCGCCTGAGCCTCGCCACTGGTGAAGATCACCGGGCGATAGGAGGGGCCACGATCACAGAACTGGCCGCCCCCATCGGTGGCATCCACGTTGCGCCAATAGGCCCGCAGCAGGGTGGGATAGCTGATCTTGGTGGTGTCAAAGCGCACCTCCACCACCTCCTGATGGCCCGTGCCACCGGCGGACACCTGCTTGTAGGTGGGGTTCTTGAGGCTGCCGCCGCTGTAACCACTCACGGCCTCCACCACCCCTGGGAGCACCTCGAGATCATGCTCAAGGCACCAGAAGCAACCACCGCCGAACACCGCCTCCTCCATGGCGGCCTGGGCCGGCGCCCCCAGGCCCAGGAGCACCAGCAGCACCAAGGCAAGAAGGCGGACACGGCTCATGGCAGGGCGTCGAGGATGGCCGCAGCAGCCCGGCGGGTCACGCCGGTGTCCCCCAGGGCCTGATGGAGCCGACGGTAGCCAGCTTCGATGCGGCCCCGGGCCTCGGGGGAGGCGAGCAGAGGTAGCGCCTCGGCCACGATCGCCTCGGCGGTGAAGCCGTCCTGCAGCAACTCGGGCACGAGCCGTTCCCCCAGCACCAGGTTCACCGGGGAGATGTGCTCCACCTGGAAGCGCAGCAGGTGCTTCGCCAGCCAGGCTGTGGGGCGGCTCACCCGATAGCCCACCACCTGGGGCACCCCCCGCAGGGCCAGCTCCAGATTCACGGTGCCCGACTTGGTGAGGGCGAGATCGGCGGCGGCACAGAGGCTGGGCCGTAGACGATCGGCATCGGCCGCCTTCACCACTTCCGCCTTCACCCCCGCCGCCGCCAGCAGCTCCGTCAAGGGCGCCTCGAACGAGGCCAGGCCAGCCGGCACCATCACCCGCAGCCCCGGCCGGCGACGCTGCAGCTCTGCCGCCGCCGCCGCCAGGGGAGGCAACAGATAGCGGAGCTCCTGGGTCCGCGAGGCCGGCAACACCAGCAGCAACTGCTCCCCTGGCTGCAGACCCAGCGCAGCGCGGGCCGTCTCGCGGCTGGGCAGATCCACCAGGGTGTCGAGCAGGGGATGGCCCACCCAGGTGACATCAGCCCCACGGCCGGCGTAGAAGCGGGCCTCCTCGGGAAAGATGGCCAGAATCTGATCGGTGAAGCCGATCAAGCGGGTGGTGCCGCCATCACCAATGCGAAAGGCCCACTCCTGGGGGGCGATGTAGTAGGTGATCGGTACGTGGGGCAAGCGGCGCTTGAGCTTGAGGCCCAGGCCCACGTTGGCGCCCATGTAATCGATCAGCACCACCCCATCGGGAGGCGATTGCGCCAACCAGCGGTTCACCCGCCGCTGCAGCTTCAGGGTGGGCAGCACCAAAGGCAGCGCCTCCCAGAGTCCGATGGCCCCCATCGGCGCGGTGTTGGCCAGCAGCCTCGCTCCGGCCCGCTCCATGCGCTCGCCACCCAGGGCCACGATCTCGAGTTCCTGGCCGCGCTCAGCAGCCACCTGGCGCAGGGCCTGCACCAGCAGGCTGCCCTGCAGATCTCCAGACACCTCGCCGGTGCTGATCAGGAGTCGCCTCATGAACGCTGGGCAGGCAGCGGCCCGCGGCGGCCAGGGCCGGTGGAGGCCTCCAGAAAGCTCACCAGGGTTTCGGCGGGTGGATGCAGGGCGTACTGGCGCACGGCCTTGAGGGCATCGGCCAGCACCGCACCACTGCGGTAGAGCTCGGCCCACACCTGTTGCAGCTGTTTGGCCTGGGCACCGTCATCGAGCTCAGCCAGGCCGCTGCGCTTAATGCCGATGCGGTTTAGACCACGCAAGCGGCCGGGATGGCCCTCCACGATCGCGAAGGGGGGCACGTCGCGGTCGATGCGACTCATCCCTCCCACCATGGCCATGGTGCCGATGTGGACGAACTGGTGAATGCCGAGCACGCCACCCACCACGGCGCGATCACCGATCACCACATGGCCCGCCACGGCCACCCCATTGGCGATCACAATGCGATCCCCCAGCAGGCAGTTGTGGCCCAGGTGGCTGTAGGCCATCAACAGATTGCCGTTGCCGATGCGGGTCTGTTCCCCCTCGTGGGTGGCGCGGTTGATGGTGACGCACTCGCGAATCGAGTTGTCGTCGCCCATCACCACTTCGGTAGGGGCGCCGTTGTATTTGAGATCTTGGGGTTCAGCGCCGATGCAGGCGCCGGGGAAGATGCGGTTGCGGCGGCCCATGCGCACGCGGCCATCCAGCACCACATGGGGGCCGATGCGACTGCCGGCCCCGATGGACACCTCCGGGCCGATCACCGCATAGGGGCCGATCTCCACGCCAGGCTCGAGCTGGGCGCGGGGATCCACCACCGCCGTGGGGTGAATGTTGGTTTCTGTCGCAGGACTGCTGGTCATCACAGCGGTCAGTCCACCAGAGAGAACATCAGCTCACCGGCACACACCAGCTCGCCATCCACCTTGGCCTCCGCCTTCACCTTGCCAAAGCGCTGACGCTTAAGGCTGAGCAACTCACAACTGATCACCAACTGATCGCCGGGCACCACCGGCCGGCGAAAACGCACGCCATCGATGCCGGCAAACACAAACAGTCCCTTGGGCAGATCCGGCATCTGGGTCACGATCAGGCCGCCAACCTGGGCCATGGCCTCCACGATCAGCACCCCCGGCATCAAGGGGCGACCGGGGAAATGGCCCTGGAACTGGGGCTCATTGAAGGTGACGTTCTTGATGGCCACGGCTCGCTTGCCCGGCTCATGCTCGATCACCCGATCCACCAGGGCAAACGGGTAGCGATGGGGCAGCAGTCCCTGGATCTGCTCGCTGTTGAGGACAGGCACGCTGGCGTGGCCCGATGGCGTGGTGGATGCAGTCAAGGCAATGAGATGGGCAGGGGGCGAGAGGCAGAAGCCAGGGCCGCTGCCAGGGCGGTGTGCAATCCGTGGGAACCACGGAACGCGAACACCTGGGCCTGGGGAAGACCGGCCAGGGCGAGATCCCCCAGCAGATCCAGGAGCTTATGGCGCACCGGTTCATCGGCGAAGCGGAGGGGCGGATTGAGCCACTGGGCTCCATCACAAACCAGGGCGTTGTCGAGGGCGCCGCCCTTGATCAGGCCAGCAGCCAGGAGCTGCTCCACCTGCTCGCGGAAGCCGAAGGTGCGGGCCGGGGCGATCTGCTCCACAAAAGCCTGGGGCGTGAGCTCCAGGGAGAACAGTTGCCGGCCAATGGCGGGCTGGGCGAACTCGATGGCGGCCCCCAGGCGCAGCCGATCGCTGGGTAGGGCCGTGGCAAAGCTGTGGCCCTGCTGCAGGGTGATCGGAGCGGTGAGGTGCAGCGCCTCGGGGCGATCGCCCAGGCTCTGCAGACCCGCTTCGGCGATGGCCTCCACCCAGGGCTGGGCCGAGCCATCCAGCAACGGAATCTCGGAGCCATCCACCAGGATCGTGGCGGAGCTGATGCCCACCCCGGCCAGGGCCGCCAGCAGATGCTCCACCGTGGCCAGACGCCGCTGGTTGAGCTGCAGGGCCGTACACAGCTGGGTTTCGCACACCTGCTCAGGCGCCAGACGCACCAGGGCCAGGTCGGGGGCATTCAACCAACCCACGCGGTATCCCGGTAGATCGGAGGGTTCCAGCCTCACCCGCGCCTGGCCACCGCTGTGCAAGCCGATGCCGGTGCGCTCCACGGCGGAGGCGAGGGTCCAGGCCTGGCCGTAATCGCTGGGCCAGATGCTCATGGCTGGAGTCCCATCAGAACTTCCAACCCACACCGAGGTTGAAGCGATACTCACCGGTGAAGTCCTGGCTGGCCACCTCGAGGCGCAGGGGCCCCACGGGGGTGGTCACGATCAGGCCGGTACCCACCGAGAAGCCTTGGCCAGGCTTGAGCAACAGACCACCGGGATTGCCAGTCACGCTGGCCTGGCTACCGAAGGCGGTGCCACCATCCACAAACAATTCCCCACTGATGATGCTGAACAGGGGGAAGCGGTATTCCAGGGTGGCTTCACCGAAGCTCTTACCCACGGCGAGATCACAGTCGTAATAACCGCGAACGGAGTTCGATCCCCCGAGACAGAAGGCTTCATAGACGGGGAGGTTGCCCAGGTTCCCGCCCACGGAGGCCTGGAACGCCAGAGCCTGCTTGCAATCCGCCGCCTGGCCAGGCTTGGGACGGCAGCCCTTGAACACCTTCAACCAATTCACCGGGATGTAGTGGGTGTAACTCGCCCGCAGCCGGTTGAAGGTGGGGGAGTTGGGCCCCACGCTCACAAACTGCTCCGTACCCAGGCTGAGGAAATTGCCGTTGGTGGGATTGCGCGGATCGTTGAGGTTGTTCATGGTGGCGGCCACGCGCACACCGACCAGAGGGTTCTTGGTGGCACCGTTCTGGCAGTTGTAGGCCACGCAGATCACGTTGCTGACCGTGGTCTGACCGTTGTTGAAGTTATTGGTACTCACGCCGTAGGGCATGGCCGTACCGCTGAAGTTCATCGGCGTTGCTTCCTGGGCGTTGAAGCCAACCACCACAGCCCAGGGGGCCCGCTTGAACGGATCACCACCATTGAGCGGACGCACGAACTGGATGTTGCCTCCCACCCGCTGGATGGCAATCGAATTGCCATCCAGCGAGAACCAGTTGTTGTTGACACCTAGCGCCTGATTGGATGCCTTGGCCGCCGCAGGGGAGCTGTAGGGCCCACCCTGAGCCGATGAGTTGCTCTGATAGGCAATGGCCGTGGACGGGGCGCTGTAAAAACCGCTCGAAACATCCGAAACGG
>JBIIQU010000043.1:0-7047 GCA_044341905.1 Vulcanococcus sp.
GATCCCATCAGCACCAGCACCCGTTCGGCGGCGGGGTGGCCCTGGTAGTCGAAGAGTGCGTAATGGCGACCCGTGAGCGCGCCAAAGCGGTCCATGGCCTCCTGCACCAGCAGCGGTGTGGCGTCGTGGAAGCGGTTTGCCGCCTCGCGGGCCTGAAAGCAAACATCCGGGTTCTGGCTGGTGCCGCGGATCTGCGGGTGATCGGGCGTGAGCCCGCGGGCCCTGTGGGCGGCGATCAGCGCAGCGGGAATCAGGTTCTGGAGGGTGGTGTCCTCGAGCAGCTCCACCGCCTGGATTTCGTGGGAGGTGCGGAAGCCGTCGAACACGTGCAGCAGCGGCACCCGGCTCGCCAGGGTGGCGGCGGTGGCGATGGCGGCGAAGTCGCCGGCCTCCTGCACCGAGGCGGCGAACAGCAGCCCGCAGCCCGTGCCGCGGGTGGCCATCACATCGCTGTGGTCGCCGAAGATCGAGAGGCCCGAGGTGGCCAGGGCCCGGGACGCCACGTGGATCACCGCGGCGGTGAGTTCGCCGGCGATCTTGTAGAGGTTCGGGATCATCAACAGCAATCCCTGGGAGGCCGTGAAGGTGGTGGTGAGGGCACCGGCCTGCAGGGCGCCATGCACCACGCCGGCCGCGCCGGCCTCGCTCTGCATCTCCACCACCGCCGGCACGCTGCCCCAGAGGTTGGGGCGCCCCGCGGCAGCCCAGGCATCGGCCCATTCGCCCATGGGGGAGGCGGGGGTGATCGGGTAGATCGCCATCACCTCGTTCAGGCGGTAGGCCACCCGCGCCACGGCTTCGTTGCCATCGATCCAGGCGCGAGGGGGGCTCATGGCTCCAGCACCGCAAGGGCCATGCCCACGTGCACCAGCAGCTGGTCGCCCAGCTGGGCCTCGGGTACGCAGGCCAGGCTCACCTGGCGCAGCACACCACCGAAACTCACATCCCCCGTGCGCCACAGGGGATCGGGGTGCTCGTTGATGCTCACGAGTTCACCCGGTACCGCCAGGCACATCGCTCGCCAGCTGCGGGGTTGCCCCGGTTATAGGCAGGGTTCCTGGGGGCGGCTGGTGTGGAGTTCTGGGCCCTCGGCCAGGCCCATCAGCTGGCCGATGGCCAGGGCTCCGTCGTTGCAGGGGAGCTGCTGGGGCCAGAGGGGTTCGATGCCCCGTTGTTCCAGCGCTGCGGCGCTCAGCTCCAGCAGCAGCTGGTTCTGAAAGCACCCCCCGCTGAGCAGGAAGCGCCGGCACTGCAGGGCGGTGGCCAGCTCGGCCACGGCGCCCGCCAGGGCCCGGTGAAAGGCCAGGGCGCTCACGCTGGCGGCAACGCCACTGGCCTGATCCTCCAGGAGCTCCTCCAGCAGGGGTTGCCAATCCAGCTGCCATGGTTCTGGCCCTGGCGGGCGCCGCAGCGGCAGGGGGTAGGCGGGGGTGCTGGCAGGGGCGTCCATGGCTAGGGCTTCCAGCGCCATGGCGGCCTGCCCCTCGTAGCTGCAGCGCTGCCGCAGGCCCAGCAGGGCCGCCACGCCATCAAACAGGCGTCCCACGCTGGAGCACAGCGGGCTGTTGAGCTGGCTGGCCATGGCGCGTTGCAGCACCACGAGCTCCTCGGCATGGAAGGCCGGCCAGCGGGCTGCCCCCCTGTCGCCAAAGGCGGCGATCAGCAGCCCCAGGGCGGCGCGGCGCGGTTCCCTCAGGGCCGCCTCACCCCCGGGCAGCCGGAAGGGCCGCAGGTGGGCCAGGCGTTGATAACCGGCAGCCCTCACCTGCAGGCATTCGCCTCCCCAGAGGCTGCCGTCGGCCCCATGGCCCGCGCCATCCCAAGCCACGCCGATCGCAGAGCCCTCCAGGCCGTGCTCCGCCATCACCGCCAGCAGGTGGGCGTGGTGGTGCTGTAGCCGTCCCAGTGGCAGCTGTTCGGCCTTGGCCAGCGTGGCTGCCAGCTGGGACGACGCATAGCCCGGGTGCTGATCGCAGCCGATGGCGCTGGCGGAGAGGCCATGGCGGCCACGCCATTGCTCCAGGGTGTGGCGCAGGTGCTGCTCCCCGGCGCTGCTGCCCAGGTCGCCGAGATCCGGGCTCAGCAGCCACCAGCCAGGTAGGCCCAGGGCCAGGTTGCCTTTCACCTGGGCGCCGAGGGCGAGGGTCTGGCGGCGGGTGGTTCGGGGCAGCGCGCAGGGGGCCAGCCCGCGTCCCAGTCGCAGCACCAAGGGCCGTTGGCAGGCCACCCGCACAACGCTGTCGTCGATGCGGTTCACGATCCGCATCCCATGGCTCAACACCCCATCGGCCAGCTGGTTGAGCAGGGCGGCATCGGCGCCGGCATCCACGCACAGCGGTTCACCGGAGCGGTTGGCGCTGGTGGCCACCACCACCCCGCCCATGGCTTTCAGCAGCAGCTGATGCAGGCCGCTCGTGGGCCGCATCACCCCCAGCCAGGGGCTGCCCGGCGCCACGGTCTCCGCTACCGCAGCCCGGCCCTGCCGGCTGCGGCGCAGCAGCAGGATCGGTGCCGCCGCTGCCTCAAAGGCCGCCGTTTCCTCGGGGCTCAGCTGGCAGTGTTGGTTGACCCAGGAGCGAGTGGCCATCAGGGCCAGGGGCTTATCCGGGCGCCCCTTGCGGCGCCGCAGGCTCGCCACGGCCGTGGGATTGCGGGCATCCACCAGCAGCTGGAACCCCCCCATCCCCTGCAGGGCCACGACCTGGCCGCTCTGCAGGGCGCACACGGCGGCGCTGATGCAGGCCGCGGCGGTGCCGGTGTTGCCCTGCCAGCGCAGCTGGGGGCCGCAGCTGGGGCAGCTGATGGTCTGGGCGTGGAAACGGCGATTGCCGGGATCGGCGTACTCGCGCTCACAGCTGGGGCAGAGGGGAAAGTCCGCCAGGCTGGTGTGCTGGCGCTCGAACGGCAGCTGCTCCACCACGCTGTAGCGGGGCCCGCAATCGGTGCAGCTGATCAGCGGGTAGCCATAACGGCGGTTCTGGGGGTTGTGCAGGTCCGCCAGGCAGTCCGCGCAGATGGCTAGATCGGGGGAGATCAGGGCCACGGCCGGGCCGGGCTGCGGGGCCGACGGCGCGATCTGGAAGTCCGTCAGCTCGCCGGTGGCCGGCCCCCAGTGCTGGTGGAGCTGGTCGATGCGGCAGCGGGGGGGCGGTTGTTGCTGCAGTTCCGCCAGGAATTGCTGCAGCTGCGCGGTTGGGCCCTCCAGCCGCACCTCCACGCCGCTGGGGCTGTTGCGTACCCAGCCCCGCAGCTCCAGCTGCTGCGCCAGCCCATAGAGCCGTGGCCGAAAGCCCACCCCCTGCACCAGGCCCTGGATGTGCAGCTGCAGCTGCTGCTCAGGGGTGTTGTCCATGGCTGGCCGGGAGGTGCTGCTGGAGCCAGTGGCAGAACGGCTCCAGGCCATGGCCGCTGCGGGCGGACAGCTCAAACAGCCGGGCCTGGGGGGCCACGGCCTGCAGGTTGGCCAGGGCCTGCTGCCGCTGGAAGCCCACCGCCTCGGCCAGGTCGGCCTTGGTGATCAGCACCGCATCGGCGGACTTGAACAGGGCGGGGTACTTGAGGGGCTTGTCTTCTCCTTCCGTGACCGAGAGCATCGCCACCCGCAGCTGTTCCCCCAGATCGAAGGCGGTGGGGCACACCAGGTTGCCCACGTTCTCGATCACCAACAGGTTCATGCCGCTGCAGTCGAGCTGGGCAAAGGCCCGCTCCACCAGGTCGGCCTCCAGGTGGCAGAGGTCGCCGGTGCGGATCTGCACGGCCCGTGCTCCGGCCTGGAGCAGCCGCTGGGCGTCGTTGTCGGTGGCCAGGTCGCCCACGATCACCCCCACGGGCCGCTGGGGCCAGCGGCTGGCCAGCTGTTCCAGCAGGGCGGTTTTGCCCGAGCCCGGTGCCGACAGCAGATTCACCGCCAGCAGGCCGTGGCTGCGGAAGTGCTGGCGGTTGTGGGCAGCCTGCTGATCGTTGCGGCTGAGCAGGCCCTGCTGCAGCGTGATCAGCCGGCGGGGGGGCTCAGCGCAGCCACAGGTTCCGCACATTTAGGACACCTCCAGCTGCACCAGTTCCAACTCCCGGCCCTGCAGCAGCTGGCTGGAGAGGGCGCCGCAGCGAGGGCAGGCATGAATCACGTCCGCCGGGGCGAAGCTCTGCTGGCAGTGTGGGCAGAAACACAGGGTGGGCACCACCTCGAGATCGAGGCTGGTGGGTTCGCCGCTGGGGTTGGCGTTGGCCATCACCACGGCGAAGGCCAGGCGCAGGGCCTCGGGATTCACTCCCGAGAGGCTGCCGATGCGGAGCTGCAGCCGGTGGATCTGCTGGGCTCCGGCCCGCCGCAGCTCCTGTTCGGCCAGCTGGCGTACCTCCTCCATCAGGGCCAGTTCATGCATGGCCGGGCTCCTGCTGGATCCAGGCCAGCACCAGCGCCATCGCCTCCTCCATGGCGGCGGCGGCCCCGGCCGAGACCCCCTCGCGGTAGGCCCAGGTTTGGCCTGGGATCAGCAGCTGCCAGGCCTGGGGCTGACGCCCATAGAGCTCCTGGCTCAGTAGCAGCAGGGCCTGGGGCGAGAGCTGATGGCTGAACGGGGGCGGGGGTGCACCGGCCTGCAGGGGCTCCAGGGCCAGGGGTTGCCCCGGCATACCGGGGCGGGCGTCCACGAACACCACCTGGTCGGCGCTGGCTAAGCGGGCCGCGAGCTCCGGCGTGAGCTGATGCACCGCGGCTACCTCAAGCTGGGGTAGGGCCAGGGCTTGGAGGGCCGCGGCGATCTGCCAGCCCGCGCCGTCGTCGCCGCGCAGGGTGTTGCCGTAGCCGATCACCACGCGTTGACTCATCCGCGCCGTCGTTCCTCCAGCAGGGTTCCATCGGGGCCGATCAGCTGCACCAGCAGCGGCATCTGGCCGGCGGCATGGGTGGAGCAGGAGAGGCAGGGATCAAAACAGCGGATGCCCGCCTCCACCCGGTTGAGCATCGCCTCGCTGAGGTTGCCATCGGCCAGGTAATGCCGCGCGATCTGGGTGATGGTGCGGTTCATGGCGCTGTTGTTCTGGCCGGTGGCGATGATCAGGTTCACCTTCTCGATCAGTCCGTTGGCATCCACCCAGTAGTGGTGGAACAGGGTGCCCCGCGGTGCCTCACTCACCCCCACGGCCTCATGGCAGTTCACCCCGGCCCGGGCCCGCACGTGGGTCGCGGTGATCAGCGGATCGTCGAGAAGCTGCTCCATCTGCTCCAGGCAGGCCAGGATCTCGATGAGCCGCGCCAGGTGATACAGGAACGAGGCGTCCACCACCCGTCCGCCCCGCTGGCGCAGTTCGTGCAGTTCCTGGTCGGCTCGTTCGCTGCCGATGCGCGCGCAGAGGTTCAGCCGGGCCAGTGGCCCCACCCGGTAGCTGCCGGCCTGGGGGCCGAGGGCTTGGATGTAGGGAAATTTCAGATAGCTCCACGGCTCCACGGCTTCCGCCAGGACCTGCTCCACGTCGTCCTCCTGGAGGCCGTCGGCCACCAGGGCGCCATCGCTGGCCATCACCCGGATGCCACCGCTGCGGCGGCCGCCGTAGTGCTCCCAGCTGCCGTCTTTCCCCACCAGACCCAGAAACAAGGAGGGAAAGTTGCCGAACACCTCCAGCTCCTCCCGCAGCTGGGTGTCGAGCAGTTGCTTGAACAGGCTCAAGCCCCGCTCGGCAATGGCGAAGGCTTCCGGAAGCCCCGAGCGGATCTGGTCGCGCAGCTCCGGGCTGAGGGGGCTGCGCACCCCGCCGGGCACGGCCCAGGCGGCGTGGATTTTGCGGCCTCCTAAGGCCTCAATCACCCCTTGGCCGAACTGGCGCAGGCGGATGCCGGCGCGGGCCAGGTCGGGGTTGGCGGCGATCAGGCCAAACAGGTTGCGTTGGCTTGGGTCGCTGTCCCAGCCCAATAGGAAATCAGGGCTGCTGAGGTGAAAGAAGGAGAGGGCGTGGCTCTGGGTGAGTTGCGCCAGGTTCATCAAGCGCCGCAGGTGTTCGGCAGCCGGTGGGATGGCAACGCCCAGGATCTTGTCGCCGGTTTTGGCCGCGGCCAGCAGATGGCTCACCGGGCAGATGCCGCAGATGCGTGCGGTGATCGCCGCCATCTCGGTGAAGGGCCTGCCCTCACAGAACCGCTCGAAACCGCGGTATTCGGTCACGTGGAAGCGCGCCGTCTCCACGGCACCGCTCCCATCGAGCTGAATCGTGATCTTGGCGTGCCCTTCGATGCGGGTCACCGGATCGATCGTGATGCGGCGGGGAGTGGATTCGGGGGGCATGGCGCGGCGTCCTCAACCAAAGCGGATCAGTTCGGGGCCGCTGAGCTCGGGCCATTCACCCCGCAGCAAGGGCTCCAGTGCCGCCCGGATGCGGCTGGCCGAGGGTGGGCAGCCCGGCAGGTAGAGGTCCACCGGCACCACCTCATGCACGGGCAGCACCCGCTCCAGCAGCTCGGGCACGATCCCGGGGGCATGGGGCCGTTGGCCGGTGCGATCAGCCAGCTCGAGGTAGGCGCGCCGCAGCACGGGATCGGCACCCTGCAACATGTTGCGCATGCCGGGGATGTTCGCCGTCACGGCGCAGTCGCCGAAGGACACCAGCACCCTGGTGTTGGCCCGCACCCTCTGGATCAGGGCCAGGTTGTCGGTGTTGGCCACCCCGCCCTCCACCAGGCAGATGTCCACGGCTTCGGGGTAGTCCTTGCGGTCGGAGGCCACCGGGCTGTACACGATGTCGGCCTGCTGGGCGAGTTCCAGCAGCCACTCGTCGAGGTCGAGAAACGACATGTGGCAACCGGAGCAGCCCGCCAGCCACACCGTGGCCAGCCGTGGCCTGCGGGGACTCGTTGGGCTCATGGGTTCCATCGCTGCTGCTGGCGGGCCTGCATCAGCGCCTGGAGCCGTGTGGGGTCGCTGTGCTTTTCCTCGGTGGTGTCACCCCTGTGGAACAGGGCGCCGGTGGGGCACACCTCCACGCATTTGCCGCAGTGGGTGCAGGCCTCCACGGCACCCCAGGGTTCCTCGAGCCCGGCAATGATCCGGCAGTGTT
>JBIIQU010000044.1:0-7014 GCA_044341905.1 Vulcanococcus sp.
GGTGAGGTGCGGGTGCGTGATGGTCAAACGCTCATCCTCACGGGTGTAATCGCCGATGAAGACAGGCAGGCGGTGACCAAGTGGCCGGTTCTTGGAGATATCCCCTTGGTGGGTCAGTTCTTCCGCTCTTCCTCCAATGCCCGTCAGAAAAATGAGCTGGTGATTATGGTCACGCCCCGCATTGTTAATGACGGGGATGGCGGTTCCTATGGCTATGGCTATCAGCCGGCAACCCTCGACTCGCGCAGATTTCTGGCAGGGCCGCCTGCGGGTTCCGCTTTCTAGAGGCCCGTTGGCACGAAGGCCTTGGCGGCGATCGGAGCCAGAAATTGGAAGGCTGCCATCGCCCCGCCCAGGAGTTGAGCTCCTAGGCCATTGCCGCCCTTGGCTTGTTTCGGTGGAGTGGTGAGTTGTTTGGAGGCTTTCTCAAGTTCGCTGGCTTGGGCGAGATCACCGGCTTGCCGGTAGAGCGAGGCGGCGTAGTTGAGATCCTGGGCTGCCAGTTGGTTGTTGCCCTGTCCGCTGCGGGTAATGCCGCGGGCTACCCAGCTGATGGCGGCGTCGGGTTGTTTGCGAATCGCCTCGCCGAAGAACGTCTCGGCTTCGGGATGGCGGCCCTGTTGGGCGGCGGCTACACCGGCGTTGTGCAGCTCGGCGTAGCTCTGCTGGCTTGGGTTGATGCCACGGGCCTGTTGCCAGTGGCTGCGGCTCAGGGCCTGGGGATCCAGGCGGGCGCCACTGAGATCGGAACGGCGTAGATCGGTGCCTTCCAGCGTGCTGCCGCGTAGGTCGGCCCCCCGCAGCGAGGCTCCTTCCAGGCTGGTGAAACTCAGGTTGGCTTTGCGCAGATCCGCGCCATCGAGCTGGGCTCCACTCAGGTTGGCGCGTTGCAACTGGGCGCCATTCAGCTGGGCATCCCGCAGATCGGCGTGCACCAGATCAGCATCCTGGAGCTTGCAGTTCTTGCATTGCCGGTGCTCCAGCAGCTGGATCAGCTGCTGTGGATCAGCGGCCAGGGCAGGCCGGCTCAGCATCGCCCCAAGGCCGGCTGCCAGGGGCAGGCACAGGGTCAGGGGGAGCAGGTGATGCAGCCGCGGCATCAGGTGGCCAAGGGGTACGCCGTTCTAACGGCCTTAGCGGTTGCCGTCGATCCGGCTCAATCCATCAGGCTGGAGCCCACTTCCAGGCGTCGCCTGTGCCCGAGCTCCACGGCGGCAACCTCGATGCGGCGGCGCGGCGCTTGGGCTGCAGGCCCGAGCAGCTGCTCGATGCCAGTGCCTCCCTGGTGCCCTTCGCCCCGCCACGGCTCCTCCGGTGGGCCCTGCGCCAGGCGGCTCTCAAGCCCTACCCCGATCGCAGCTACCGGGCCCTATCCACGGTGATCGCCACCCGGCATGGGCTGGATCCGGCCTGGGTACTGCCCGGCAATGGCGCGGCGGAGCTGTTCACCTGGGCGGCCCGTGATGCTGCTGCCGCTGGCCCCAGCCTGTTGCCGCAGCCGGGGTTTGCCGACTACCGGCGGGCCCTCCGCTGCTGGGACGGAGCCGTGGAGCCCTGGCCCTTGCCGCTGGATTGGTGCGCTGCGGCTTCCGAGAACCTGGCGCCACTTTCGCCGGCCGGCCTCAGCGCAGCCCGGGTCGTGTGGATCACCAATCCCCACAACCCCACGGGGCAGCTCTGGAGCCGCGCCAGCCTGGAGCCGCTGCTCCAGCGCTTCGCGCTGGTGATCTGTGATGAGGCCTTTCTGCCGCTGGTGCCAGGCGGTGAGGCGCAGTCGTTGGTGCCGCTGCTGGCCGATCACCCCAACCTGGTGGTGATCCGCAGCCTCACCAAGCTGTTTGCCATTGCCGGTCTGAGGTTGGGCTATGCCCTCGGCGATCCGCAACGGCTGCGGCGCTGGGCCGCCTGGCGCGATCCCTGGCCCGTGAACAGCCTGGCGGCCGCGGCTGGGGAGGCCCTGATGGGTCAGCAGCGCCTGTACGACCGCTGGTGCGCTCGCGTGCAGGCCTGGGTGGCTGGCGAGGGTATTTGGTTGCAACAGCATCTGCAGGCCATGCCTGGGCTGCAGCCGCTGCCATCTGCCGCGAACTACCTGCTGGTGCGCGGCGAGCGGGGCGGCCAGCCCTACAGCCTGGAGCTGCTGCGCCAGCAGCTGGAGCAGCGGCACCGGATTCTTCTGCGCGACTGCCGCTCCTTTGAGGGGCTTGGCGAGCATTGGCTCCGCATCGGTTACCAGAGCCGCCGGAACAACCGCCGCATCATCCGGGCCCTCCGCCAAGAGCTGGCCCGCTGAGCGCCCAGATGCGGATCGTGCCCGTGCCCTGCAGGCTGTCGAGGCTGGGGATCAGGCAGATCAGCAGGGGCACCAGCATCAGCAGGCTGAGCAGATCCACGCCGCTGTGGGCCTGGCGGATCAGCAGCAGTCCGGCTGTGATCACAAGGGCCCAGGCGTCTGTCATGGGCCCCTGCATCACAGCTCCATCAGCAGCCTGGCCAGCAGCTGATCGGCATCGCGCACGGCCAGCCGTTCCATGCCGGCCTGCAGCTTGACCAGGGGATCCACGCTGGCGCCTGAGCCCCGCAGCCTCGGGCCCAGCAGCCGCCAGATGGCCTGCTCCAGGGCTGGGTGCTCAGGCGGGTGCTGCCACACGATCACGGCGGCACCCACGGCGGCGGCAGCGCCGGCGTTGGCGTCCTGGTGCTGGTCGGCGGCCTGGGGGAAGGGCACCAGGATCGCGGGGCTGCCGCACACCGCCAGTTCGCTGAGGCTGCCGGCCCCGGCGCGGCTGATCACCAGATCGGCGTGCTGCA
This sequence comes from Vulcanococcus sp., assembly GCA_044341905.1. Taxonomy (GTDB): domain Bacteria; phylum Cyanobacteriota; class Cyanobacteriia; order PCC-6307; family Cyanobiaceae; genus Vulcanococcus. The sequence goes on from JBIIQU010000044.1 coordinate 2,812, forward strand.
ACAGTCCAGCCATCTCCTCGCTGAAGGGCTGCTCCGCGTAGCCCGGGTGGTGCAGCTGGCCGTTGTCGGGGTCGTTGCTGCCGCTCAGGTGCGCCACGCGGACCCCCGCCGCCAGCAACCGGGGCAGCAGCGGCCGCACCATGCGGTTGAGCCCCACGGCGCCCTGGCTGCCGCCCATCACCACCAGCAACGGGCCCGCGCCCGTGGGCACCCAGGCGGGAAGCGGCGCTGGTTGCAGGAAGGTTTTGCGCACGGGGGTGCCGGTAACCCGGGGCTGGCCATGGGGCAGCCGCTCGGCGGCCTGGGGCAGCCCCACCGCCACGTGGGTGCAGAGCCGACCCAGCAGGCGGGTGACCCGGCCTGGAATGCCATTGGATTCATGCAGCACCACCGGCACACCACACCAGCGGGCCGCCAGGATCGCCGGGGCAGCGATGTAGCCGCCGGTGCTGAACACCACCCGGATGCGCTCCCGGCGGATCAGCTGGCGCACGCTCACGGTGGAGCCCAGCAGCCGTGCCAGTTGCCAGAGCTTTTGGACCCCCTTGCCCTGCAGGCCGCCGGCGCGGATGGTGTGGAGCGGATAGGCCTGCGGCACCAGCTGGCGTTCCAGCCGGTCGGGCACCCCTAGCCAGTGGATGGTCCAGTCCGCTGGCAGGGCCTCGGCCACGGCCAGGGCCGGGAATAGGTGCCCGCCGGTGCCGCTCGCAGCAATCAGGAGCCTGGACATGGGCAGCGGCGGCAAGCGGCCCTAACTTAAAAGCCAGATCCCGCTGTGCCTCTCGTGCGCTTCCGCCCTCTCCTGCCGGCAGTTCTGGCCCTGGCGGGGGTTGTGGTTGGTGGTGTGTGGCCAGGGGCTGTGCGGGCCGTTCCCAGCCTGGAGGCCCTGCAGACAGCCCTCAACACGCCTGGGCCGGGAGCCCTGGCGGCGGTGCTCGAGGCCGGCCCGGGCCTCGATCCCCAGGACGTGGAGGCCCGCCAGGCCGCCCTGCGCCAGCGCTTCCCCGATGCGCGTTGGACTGTTCGCCCCGGTACCCCACTGCGCGATGGCCGCGCCACCACGGAGGTGGTGGTGCAGGGCACCCGCCAGTTGGGGGCCTACGCCTTCCGCTTTGAGGCGCGTCAGCAGCTGGTGCTGGGCGGCAGCGCGGCCCGCTTCAACCGGCAGCAGGTGATCCGCGAAAGCTCCATGTTGCGCAGCGGCGATGCCGATCTGGGCGTGAGCCTGCTGATTCCCGATGCCGTGCTCACGGGCCAGCGCTACGACCTGGACGTGATCTTCGATGACCCCCTGGAGGGCTCCGTGGCGGCCGGAGCGATCAAGCCGGTCACTGTGGCTGAGCTCATCAGCTTGGAGACCCCGGCCCTGGAGTTGGAGGCCCTTGGCGGCGGTGGCCTGTTCAAAACCGTGCAGGCGCCTTACCAACCCGGTACCCAAACCTGGGCCGTGCTGCTGGTGCACCCCAAGGGAATCGTGAGTGCCACCAAGCAGGTGCGCGTGGTGGCCGACCAATCAGGCCTCAATCTCTAGGCTGAAACCAGCGGGCTAGGGCGGACACATCCTCATCGCCATGGCCGGCGTCCAGTAGATCAGTTTCCATCGCCGCCACCTGCGCGGTGATGGGCAGGTCCAGTTGCTGGTCGGCGGCGGCCTCCAGGGCGATGGTGAGGTCTTTGTGGTGCAGGGCCAGGCGAAAGCCCAGGGGGTAGGTGTTCTCGATCATCTGCCGGCTGCGGTGCTCGAGGGCCCAGGAGCCCGCGGCTCCGTGCTTGAGGGCCTCCACCAGCTGGGCCTGGGGTAGCCCCAGGCGTTGGGCCAGGGCCAGGGCTTCGGCCACGGCGGCATAGCTGCCCGCCACCAGCACCTGGTTCACCGCCTTGGCCTCCTGGCCACAGCCCACCGGCCCGAAGTGGCTGATGCTCCGACCAATCACCTCCAGCAGCGGCCGGGCCCGTTCCAGATCCGCCGCGGCGCCGCCCACCAGCACTGAGAGGGTGCCGGCTTTGGCGCCCTCTGTGCCGCCCGTGACCGGCGCATCCAGATAGGCCACTCCCTGCTCCCGTAGCTGTTGGGCCAGGCGGCGGCTGGTGCCGGGACTGATGGTGGAGGTGTCGATCACCAGGGCCCCCGGTCGTAGGGGAGCCGCCGTCAACACCTCCACCACGGCGGCGTCATCGCTGAGGCAGAGCATCACCATGTCTGCTGCGGCCACCGCGGCGGCGGGTGTGGCCGCCCGCTGGGCTCCCTCGGCGGCCAGGGCCTCTTCTTTGGCCCGGGTGCGGTTGTGCACCGTCAGGGACACACCGGCCCGCAGCAGGTTGGCGGCCATCGGTTGGCCGAGGCATCCCAACCCCAGGAAGGCAACGCTGGGCAGGCTTGGGGCCGGCATGGCGGAGTGGGGCTCAGGAGTCGCCAGCTTGCCGCCTGCGCAGATTCATCAGTTCCTCGCGGCTGATGCCGCCATCACCATTGCTGTCCATGGCGTTGAAGCGCCGCTCCAGCCAGGGGTAGCCATCGGCTTCCTGGCGGTCGATGACGCCGTTGCCGTTGCGGTCTACTGTCGTGAAGAATTGCCGCGCCCGCTCCCCGTGGGCGGCGGCGTTGGCTGGAGTGAGGTCGCCTGGCACCAGGTAGCCACGCCCTTGGCGATCCAGCCGTTGGAAATGGCGTTGCAGATAGGGGCGGCCCTGCACTTCGCTGGGGCTCAGGCGTCGATCACCATTGCGGTCCAGCCGCTCGAACAGGCGCTCCAGGCGCCGCTGGTAGCTCTCCAGTTCGCCACTGGTTTGGGCCTGCATCGGTCTGGACCATGCCAACAGCAGCCCAAGAGCCAGCACCGCAGTGAGCCTGGAGGCGATCACGCTCGGTTGCAGCACCCCCATGCTCCAAGGCTATGAAGTGCCCGGCCATCGTCGACAGCCCTCAGGCGCTGAACCGATGACTAGATCTTTCTGCTGCTGACCCGGCGCCCGGTTCTCCATACAGTCGGGCCAGCGGCCGGTTGCCCGGATGGGCAAGTCACAGCACATCTGGGTGGTGGACGACGACCCCGAACAGCGGCGTTTACTCGGCAGCTACCTCACCGACCAGGGCTACGACGTGCGTTGCCTCTCCACCGGTGAGCAGCTGATGGCCCGGCTGGAGAGCCAGCGGCCCGATCTGGTGGTGCTCGATGTGATGCTCCCCGGCGACGATGGCCTCACCCTGCTGCGGCGCCTGCGCGATGGTGGCGACGACCTGCCGGTGGTGATGCTCACCGCCAAGGGCGATGCCGTGGATCGGATCATCGGCCTGGAGCAAGGGGCCGACGACTACCTGGGAAAGCCCTTCCTGCCCCGAGAACTCACGGCCCGCATCGAGGCGGTGTTACGGCGGCGGGTGGCCCTGCCTGCCGGCACCCCCCTGGCGGAGGGCCAGCAGGTGGCCTTTGGCGACAACGTGCTCGACCTGGCGGCCCGGGTGCTGCAGCGCGGCGGGGAGCCGGTGGTGATGACCAGCGGCGAGTTCAGCCTGCTGTTGGCCTTTGTGCAGCACCCCCACCGGCCCCTCTCGCGGGAGCGGCTGATCGAGTTGGCCCGCGGCCCCGATTCCGACACCGACAGTCGCAGCATGGACGTGCAGGTGTCGCGAGTGCGCAAGCTGGTGGAGCCCGATCCCAGCCGGCCCCGCTACCTGCAGACCGTCTGGGGCTACGGCTACGTGTTCGTGCCCGATGGCCAGCCCCGCACCCGTTAGGTATGCCCTGGTGGGTGCCGGGGTGTCGGCCCTCAGCCTGGCGCTGCTCCAAGCCCTGCTGGCCCAGCGCTTGGAGCGGGCTCAGATCGCCCAGATGGGCCCCGAGGTGGCGTTCAACTTGCGGCTGGGGGAGCTGGCCCTTGAGCGTCTGCCCCCCGCCGCCCTCTCGCGTTTGAGTGGCCTGCCCCTGCGGGTGGGGGAGCTGCCCCCTACCGGGGGGGATGGCCGCCTGGCCGTGCAGGCGGAGCGTCTGCAGCAGGCCCTGTGCCGGCAGCTCTCCCACTGTCCTCCCGTGTTGCCCGCGGCTGGGGATCCCCGGGGGGTGTGGGTGGCGCTGCTTTCGCCTCTCGAGCCGGTGTGGCTGTTTGCGCCGATGCGCTCACCCCAGCGCTGGCCCCCGGATCCGCTGCTGCTGGGCTTGGCCTTGCTGGGGGGCAGCGTGTCGGCGTCGTTGTGGTTCCTCTGGG
>JBIIQU010000045.1:0-7005 GCA_044341905.1 Vulcanococcus sp.
TGCAGCTGCTGATCAGCTGCTGGCCACGGCTGGCGACGACACCGGCGTGGACGCGAAGACTGCCGACAAGAAGGACGACAAGGCGGCCAAGGCTCTGGCCAGCATCAAAGTGGGCCCCAAGGGTGTGTACACCGAAGACTCGATTCGGGTGTATCTCCAGGAAATCGGCCGCATCCGCCTGCTGCGTCCGGATGAAGAGATTGAGCTGGCGCGCAAAATCGCCGATCTCCTGCAGCTCGAGGAGCTGGCCGCCCAGTTTGAGACCGACCACGGCCACTACCCCGACACCAAGGAATGGGCGGTGCTGGTGGACATGCCGGTGATCAAGTTCCGGCGCCGCCTGATGCTCGGCCGCCGGGCCAAGGAAAAGATGGTGCAGTCGAACCTGCGCCTGGTGGTGTCGATCGCCAAGAAATACATGAACCGGGGCCTGTCCTTCCAGGACCTGATTCAGGAGGGCAGCCTCGGCCTGATTCGCGCTGCCGAGAAATTCGACCACGAGAAGGGCTACAAGTTCTCCACCTACGCCACCTGGTGGATCCGCCAGGCGATCACCCGCGCCATCGCGGATCAGTCGCGCACCATTCGCCTGCCGGTGCACCTCTACGAGACCATCTCCCGCATCAAGAAGACCACCAAGGTGCTCAGCCAGGAGTTTGGCCGCAAGCCCACCGAAGAGGAGATCGCTGAGTCGATGGAGATGACCATCGAGAAGCTGCGCTTCATTGCCAAATCGGCCCAGCTGCCGATTTCCCTGGAAACACCCATTGGCAAGGAAGAGGATTCCCGCCTCGGCGACTTCATCGAAGCTGATATCGAGAACCCCGAGCAGGATGTGGCCAAGAACCTCCTGCGCGAGGATCTGGAAGGCGTGCTGGCCACCCTCAGCCCCCGCGAGCGGGATGTGCTGCGCCTGCGCTACGGCCTGGATGACGGCCGCATGAAGACCCTCGAGGAAATTGGGCAGATCTTCGATGTCACCCGGGAGCGCATTCGTCAGATCGAGGCCAAGGCGCTGCGCAAGTTGCGTCACCCCAACCGCAACGGTGTGCTCAAGGAGTACATCAAGTAAAAGGCCGATCACCCGGGGGGGGCTCGGGGCGGCTGGGGGATGCATGAAATGATCGTGCAGATGCCTCTGGGCTGAACCGGCCATTGACCTCCCCGCCTCCGCCTGCGGACTCCTTGCTTCCCAGGGTGTCGATCGTGTTGCCCGCTTACAACGAGCGGGGCAACATTGAGCCGCTGCTCAGCCAGTTGTTGGTGCTGCAGCAGCGCTTTGCCCTGGAAATCCTTGTCGTGGACGACGATTCCCCCGACGGCACGGCCGAACTGGTGCGTCAGCTGGCGCACCAGCAGCCGGTGATCCGGCTGATCCGCCGGGTGGGCCGCGCCGGGTTGGCCAGTGCCATTAAGGAAGGCCTGCTGGACGCCACCGGTGATCTGGCGGTGGTGATGGACAGTGACGGGCAGCATCCCCCGGCGGCGGTGATCCAGGCCTTGGAGGTTCTGATCGCCGCCGAAGCCGACCTGGTGATCGGCAGCCGTTTCCACCACGAGGCGGAGATTCACGGGCTCAGTGGTCGCCGTGAGGCCGGATCCACCTGGGCCAATGCAGCGGCCCGCTTCAGCCTGCACCGTGGTTATGCCGGCCTCACCGACACCATGAGTGGCTTCTTTGCGCTGCGGCTGGATCGTTGCCTGCCGCTGGTGCGGGCGGTGGATGTGAACGGCTTCAAGTTCCTCTACGAGCTCCTGGCCGTGAGCAAGGGCCGCCTGCGGACCCAGGAAGTGCCCCTGAGCTTCCAGCCCCGCAGCTATGGGGCCTCCAAGCTCGACCTGGCGATCTTCTGGGATTTTCTGATCTCCATCCTGCACAGCCTTAGCTTTCGATTGCTGCCGCGGCGGGCCATCAGCTTCGGTCTGGTGGGGGCCAGCGGCGTTGTCGTGCAACTGCTGGTGACCCAGGTGCTGATGGGGGGCGTTCGCTTCGGCTTCGAGCAGGCCCTGCCGGTGGCGGTGGTGGTGGCGGCCAGCTCCAATTATCTGATCAACAACGCCCTCACCTTCCGCTTCCAGCGGCTGGCGGGTGCGGCATTGCTGCGGGGTCTGCTGAAGTTTCTGCTGGTGGCTTCGCTGCCGGTGCTCGCCAACGTGGGCCTGGCCTCCGCCTACTACAGCTTTGTGGACCGGGACACCTTCTGGGCCCAATTGGCTGGGATCCTGGTGGTGTTCGTTTGGAACTACGCCGCCAGCAGCCGATTCGTTTGGAACACCCCCTAGCGTTCTCCACCATGAAACGTTTAAAGGCGTGGCTGGGCGTGGATCAACGCCGGCCTGTGCTCCTGGCTGTGCTCGCCCTGCTTGGGCTGTGTGCGGTGTCTTTGTTCAACCATCTGGGCAGCCTTGGCCTGATGGACAAGACCGAAGGGCTGTTTGTGGAGGTGCCGCGCCAGATGCTGGAGAGCGGCGACTGGGTGACTCCCCGCTGGAACGGGGACACCTTTTTCGACTACCCCGTGTGGGGCTACTGGATGGTGGGGCTGAGCTTCCGCCTGTTTGGCATCACGGAGTGGGCCGCCCGCTTGCCAGCGGCCTTGGCGGCCACCAGCACGGTGTTGGCTGTATTTGCCCTGGTGCTCCAGCTGGCACCGTCCACCGAGGAACCCCAGCAGCGTCTGGGGCGCGCCACCCTGGCCGGCTCGGTGCTGGCCCTCTCGCCGGCTTGGGTCGGCTGGGGCCGTTCGGCGGTCACCGACATGTTTCTGTCCAGTGCCATCGCCCTGGCGTTGTTTTCCTTCGTCCTGGCCTACCTGTCTGTTGAACGCCCAGGGCTGCGGCGCTGGGGCCATGCCGGCATGGCCCTGTTCGCAGGCATTGCCGTGCTGGCGAAGGGCCCCGTGGGTCTGCTGCTTCCGGGCCTGGTGATTGGCGTCTTCCTGCTGCTGAAGGGCGAGCTGTGGAGCGAGCTGCGCCGGACACCCCTGCTGCCGATGTCCGCCCTGTTCCTCGGGGTCACGGTTCCCTGGTATGCGCTGGCCACCCAGGCCAATGGCATGGAGTTCCTGGCCAGGTTCCTGGGCTTCAGCAACCTGGAGCGCTTCACCTCGGTGCTCTACTCCCACCCAGGCCCACCGTGGTTCTATCTCCCTTGGGTGTTGATCCTGCTCTTGCCGTGGTCGTTGTTTCTACCGATAGCGGTGGCACGTCTGGGCTTTTGGCGCCTCGATCGCTGGCGCCAAAAGCCAACTCCTGGCGACCTCTCGTTGTTCGCCCTGGTTTGGCTGGTGGTGGTGGTGGGCTTCTTCTCAGCGGCTGCCACCAAATTGCCGGGCTACATCCTGCCAGCGGTTCCTGCCGGTGCCCTGCTGGTGTCCCTGATGTTTCAGCCACTGCCCAGCTTTGCTGAAGCCAAGCCCCTAGGCCAGGGGCTGCGGGTTACGGGTTGGTTCAATGCCGGCTTGCTGGGCCTGCTGGCGCTGGCTTCTGCCCTGCTGCCACGGCTGCTGGATGCCGATCCCGCCTATCCCGGCTTTGCCGATGCCGTGAGCCGCTCTGGCCTGCCCGGGCTACTGGCCGCGATTCTTCTGCTGGCCGCCATTGGCCTGGCCGTGCTGCTGCTGCAGCAGCCGGCTTGGCTCTCGCGTCTCTGGCTTCCCAATCTCCTGGGGTTTGCCGCCGTTCTGGCCCTGGTGGTGCCAGGCCTGGCCCCGTTGCTGGATCGGGAGCGGCTCGTACCGATCCGCACCCTGGCGCGCACGGCTGGCCAGTACGCCTTGCCCAATGAACCCTTCCTCGTGGTGGGTTACAAGCGCTACAGCGTTGTTTACTACAGCGGTCGACCGGTGCTGTTTGTCGACAATGTCGAAGACGTTAGGGAACGTCTGGCTCACCTTTCAGCTGGTGCCAGTGTGTTGCTCTTTGGCAGCGACAGCGAACTCCTTGACTTCGGCGTAGGTCCTGGCGATGGGCAGTTGCTAGGGCGCGTTGATGCCCATCAACTTCTTCGCCTGCCGGTTGCGCGCCTGCGCGGGTTGCATCAACGCCCATGAGGTTCATCCACGTTGTGGCTGCATTGTTGATCGATTGGCTCCGGGCCTTGGGGCCTTGGCGTGCCCTTGTTGCAGGCCTGATCGCATGGTCCCTGGCCTGGTTCGGTCCCCAGCTGGGGCAGACCCATCACCCTTCCCTCGATTCGGCCTTGCTGGATTCGATCCACAGCGCCATTCCTGTCGCCTTGGGCGAGGTGTTGTTACGGGTTTACCAGCTCAGTGGAAAGCACGTCACGGCGCTGCTCGTGCTTGCCGTGGTGGCTGTGATGGTGTGGAAACGCTTTTGGCCAGAACTGCTGTGCTTCTTGGTGGGCACCGGTGGGATTGTGCTCATTGTGGATCGTTGGTTGAAGCCGTTGTTTGACCGGCCTCGGCCCAGTGGCGTCCTCCTGGAGGACATCTCAGGGCGCAGTTTTCCCAGTGGTCACGCTGCCGGTTCGGTGGTGTTTTATTTCCTCGCCTGCTGTCTCCTCTCAGCCCATTACCCGCAGCTGCGTCGGCCCCTGTTCCTCGTGTCCAGCGCCTGGGTCGGCCTGGTGTGGTTAAGCACGCTGTATTGCCGGGCCCACTGGCTCAGCGACATTGCTGCCGGTGCAGCGCTCGGTTATGTGTGGCTGAGCTTTTGCCTGGCCGGTTTCACGGTCTGGGAGCAGCGCCGGGGGCTGCGCCCCTAGCCCGGCCCCAGTGGCTGCTTCGCCGCGCCTTGGTTGGCTCGGTTCCCGTTCGTTTCGCCCCTGATGGCGCCTGCCCATGACTGACTCCTCCGCTGCTTCAGTGGCCTCGCTCCAGGCTCTGTGCGGCCTGCGCACGGCCCCAGCCCTCACCGCCGATCAGCGCCGCAGCCTGCGCAGCGAGCTGGATCCGTTGCTGGCGGCCTGTGATTGGTTCACCGTGGGGGTTATGGCTCCGTCGGCCGCCGCTGCCGTGGCGGCTCTGCGGGCTGTTGAGGCCAGCCTGGCCTGCCCTGCCCTGGAGCTGGATCCCGCTGGTGAGGCCCTCGAGACCATCGACGGCCCGGTGTTTCTGAAGGCCAACCAGAACACCGGCCGCTTCCTGGTGCGCCGTGAAGCAGGCCTCGGGGAAGGCCTTCTGATCACAGGCCATAGTCCCGCCGATCCCACTGTCGAAGACACCTGGGGACCGTTCCCCCTGGATTTCTTTTGAACGATCACCCCGATCGCGGCAGCTGATCGCGACGGCTGATCACGACCTGCGCCACCCGGGCCTGAGGGGGCACGCCACTCCTTAGGCTGGGCGGCTGTGATTCGGCGGCTGACGCTGCCCCCCGAAGGTTCCCGATGGCCGCCTCCCAACTGCGCATTGCTTCCCGCCGCAGCCAGCTGGCCATGGTGCAGACCCACTGGGTGCGCGATGAGCTGGCCAAGGCCCACGAGGGTCTGGAGATCAGCATCGAGGCCATGGCCACCCAGGGCGACAAGATCCTGGATGTGGCCCTGGCCAAGATCGGCGATAAGGGCCTGTTCACCAAGGAACTGGAGGCCCAGATGCTGGTGGACCAGGCTGATATCGCCGTCCACAGCCTCAAGGACCTGCCCACCAACCTGCCCGAAGGGCTGATGTTGGGCTGCATCACCGAGCGGGAGGATCCCGCCGATGCCCTGGTGGTGCACGCCAAGCACCAGGACAAGACCCTCGCCACTCTGCCCGCCGGTGCAGTGGTGGGCACCAGTTCCCTGCGCCGTCTCGCCCAGCTGCGCCATCACTACCCCCACCTCACCTTCAAGGATGTGCGGGGCAATGTGATCACCCGCCTGGAGAAGCTCGATTCCGGCGAGTTCGACTGCCTGATCCTGGCGGCGGCCGGCCTGGGCCGGCTGGGGCTGGGTGACCGCATTCATGAGCTGATCGATCCCTCCATTTCTCTGCATGCCGTTGGCCAGGGGGCCCTCGGCATTGAGTGCCGTGAGGGCGATGCCACGGTGCTGGAACAGATCAAGGTGCTGGAGCACCTGCCCACCGCCCGCCGTTGCCTGGCGGAGCGGGCCTTCCTGCGGGAGCTGGAGGGCGGCTGCCAGGTGCCCATCGGCGTGAACACCCGCTTCGAGGGCGACACCCTGGTGTTGACGGGCATGGTGGCCAGCCTGGATGGTCTGCGCCTGATCCGCGATGAGGCCCGCGGCCCCCAGGAGGATCCCGAAGCCATCGGCATCGCCCTGGCCCACACCTTGAAGCAGCAGGGTGCCGGGGAGATTCTGGAGGAGATCTTTGCAAGCGTCCGGCCTGAGGCCTGATCCCGAAGGCCCCAGGCCTGATCCGGACGCTGGCCTGGGGGCCGAGCAGGAGTCCGGCGAAGCCCGGCCCCTCGCCTTCCAGTGGAGTTTGCTGGCCTGGGCGGCCCTGGTGGGTGTGCTCACGGGCCTGGCGGTGGTGGGCTTCCACTACCTGCTGGGCTTCATCAACAACGTGCTGTTCGGCCCCGTGGTCGAGTGGTTGTTGAACCTGTTTGGCCAGCTTCAGCCAGAGCCCCCACCCCTGGAGGTTCCGCTGCCCCCCGATACGGGTACGCCCCTCAAGGCCCTGTTGCAGCTTGGGCTCGGCGGGCTGGGATTTCTGCCACCTCCCCCGGCCCCACCGGAGCCCATCCCCCTGCCGGGCGACCCGCTGCCGGCCTGGCTGGCGTCCTGGCCCGTGGTGTTGATCCCCATGCTGGGGGGCCTAGCGGTGGGGCTGCTGCGGGTGCTGGCCAAGGATCTGGGTCCGAGCCTGCCCAGCCTGATGGCCATGGCCGATGGGGCCGTGCAGGCCGCTCCCAAATTGCCGCTGGTGCGGCTGGTGGCCGCGTCCCTCAGCCTCGGCAGCGGCGCCTCCCTGGGCCCCGAGGGCCCCAGCGTGGAGAGTGGCGGCAATATCGGCCTCTGGGTGGGAACCCGCGGCGGCCTCTCGCCCCAATCCCAGAAGGCCCTGGTGGCGGCGGGGGTGGCAGCTGGCCTGG
>JBIIQU010000046.1:0-6973 GCA_044341905.1 Vulcanococcus sp.
TAGAGATCACCCGACAACTTGGCGATCACGTTGGAGGAGAAGGGCGGCGTGAGGGCCTCGGTGAGCATCAGGCGCACCAGCCGCCGCACCGGGCCCACATCAATGCCTTCGGCGATCACGCCAGCGGCCTGAAGCTCACCCACCAGGGAGGAGGCATCGCGGGCTGCGGCGGCCGTCACCATCCGTCCCAGCCGGCTGCGCAACCGCTGGGAGATCTGGCCCATCATCCCGAAGTCGTAGTAGATGAGGGCCCCATCGGCCGCCACCGCGAGATTGCCGGGGTGGGGATCGGCATGGAAGAACCCGAAGCGCACCAGCTGCTGGAGGTAGCTGGCGGCACCCTTCTCCGCCACTGCCGAGGGATCGATACCAGCCTCCATCAACGCCGGGCGGTCCGTGATCTTGATGCCGGGTAGATAGTCGAGGCACAGCACCCGGCGGGTGCTGAGTTCCCACACCACGGCCGGCACGCGGATGCCCGGGTCGTCGAGAAACTGCTGGCGAAAACGGGCTGCATGCTCCGCCTCCACGCGGAAATCGAGCTCCCGCAGCAGCACGCGGCGGCATTCCTGGGCGATGGACACCCAGTCGCGGCCCACACCCCAGCGGGGGTGGCGCTGCAACACCGCCGCCACCTGCTGCAACACCTCAAGATCCAGCCGGAACAGGCGTTCCAGCCCGGGGCGCTGGATCTTGAACACCACCTGACGGCCGCTACGCAGGCTGGCCCGGTGCACCTGGGCCAAGCTGGCGGCCCCCAGGGGCCGCTCCTCGAGATCCACGATCTCCGCGCAGCGCTCGCCCAGCTCCTGCTCCAGCAGCGCCTGCGCCGTGCTGAAGGGGAAGGAGGGCACCTGATCCTGCAGGTGCGCCAGTTCCTCCACATAGCCGGCCGGCAGCACATCGGGCCGGGCGGAGAGCAACTGGCCCAACTTGATGAAGGCCGAGCCCAGCTGCAGCAGCTCAGCAGTGAGCCAGCGGGCGCGGCGGCGCTGACGGGCGGCGCGCCTGTCGTCGTTCACGCCACCGGGGTAAGTCCAGCTGGCGGCATCCCACCAGAGGCCAAGCAGCAGCTGCAGCACCGCACGCCAGATGCGCAGGGAGCGCCGCAGGCCCCTCAACCCGTACAGCAATCCGCGCATCAGGAGCGGTCCTCAAGCCGGCGAGCCACCCGGGCCACCTGGGCCCGCAACTCGTCGATCTGCTCCTGGGGATCAGCGGCAGCCGGCTCCGGCCAGGGGGGGGTGGTGGCCGATGCAACCTCCACCTCGGGCTGCTCCAGCCGCTCGGCCTCCTGCTCCACCTCCTCCAGGAACAACTGCCACTCCTGGCGCAACTTGTCAGGGGCGTCCTGGGCCAGCACAGCCAGGCTGGCCGCCGCATCGGCCAGACCGCTGCCCAGGCGCGCCGTGAGGCGATTGAGGGCGGCCTGAACCAGGGTCTGGGGCGCGCTCATGGCAGGCCATTGGGAATGGCCAAACTGTGGCAGATCAGGGCTGGCCAGCGGCGGGGGCCGGCGGGGCGAGCTCAGGCGGAGCGGTCAGGGGAACCTGCACAGCCCGCGCCGGGGCAGGTGCGTCGTCCGCAGCGGGAGTATCCGCTCCCGCAGGCTGCTGTGTCTTGGGGGTGTCCTGGTCAGCCTGCTGGCGCTCAAGCTCGTGACGCTCCAAATCGCCTCGAAGATCGGCGTCGGGGACGCCAAAGCGCAATTTCAGGCTGTCCACGGAGGTGCCCGGGAAGGGCTGCACATCAAAGCCCTGGCCAGATTGCCCCCAATCAGCAACGTTCAAGGCGAACAGTCGCTGGGTGATGCCGTAGGCCAAACCAAAGCAGAGACCAGCCACCAGAGGCCCCGACCACAACCCCGCTCGACGGCGGCGGGACTCCACAGCGGCGGGTCGGGCCTGGGCCATGGACGGCTGGGTCTCACCGAATGGGCGCATTCTGGCCCTAGGTCGTGTAATCGGCGTTGATGCGCACGTACTGATCCGAGAGGTCGCAACCCCAGGCGGTGCCGGCGCCGGCACCGCGACCCACCACCAGGCGGATCTCCACGGTGTCGTCCTGCAGGTAGGCCCCGGCGGCACGGTCGCGCATGTAGCGGGAAGCGGACGGGCGATCAAAGGGCAGAGGCTGGCCGGCGTCCATCAGCTGGTGCTCCCCCAGCCACAGGGCCACGGCCTCGGGATCCATCGGCACACCGGCGCGGCCCGCCGCCGCCACGATCCGGCCCCAGTTGGGGTCGCGGCCGTGCACGGCGCACTTCACCAGCGAGGAGCCGCAGATGGTGCGCGCGATCGCGCGGGCGGCGGCGTTATCGGCAGCCCCCTCCACCTGCACCTCCAGTAGGCAGGTGGCACCCTCGCCATCACGGGCAATGGCCTTGGCCAGATGTTGCGACACCGCCGTCAGGCCGGCCTCCAGGGCGCCATAGAGCTCAGGGTTCAGGGGTGAGCCAGCTGCAAAGGCCAGGAACGTGTCGTTGGTGCTGGTGTCGCCGTCCACCGTGATCGCATTGAAGGAGCGATCCACCGCCCGCTTCACCATCGGCTGCCAGACATCGGCCGGCACGCCGGCATCACAGCTGAGATAGCCCAGCATGGTGGCCATGTTGGGGTGGATCATTCCCGACCCCTTGGCCATACCGCCAATACGCACACGACGGCCGCCCAGATCCGCCTCCAGGGCGATCTGCTTGTCCACGAGATCGGTGGTGAGGATCGCTCGAGCCGCCGCAGCGCCCCCCTGCGGATCAAGGGCCGCCACCAGGGGATCCAGTCCCGCCAGGAGGGTGTCCATGGGAATCGGCACACCGATCACGCCGGTGGAGCAAATCAGCACCTCCTCAGGCGCAAGGCCGATCAGATCGGCCACAACCTGGGTGGCGCGCAGGCTGTCGATCAGGCCCCGATCGCCCGTGCAGGCGTTGGCCTGGCCCGAATTGGTGAGCACCGCCCGGGCCTTGCCGCCGCTGGCCACCAGCCGCTCAGCGCAGAGATCCACACAGGCGGCCCGCACCAACGAGGTGGTGAAGGTGCCGGCACACACGGCCCCCTCCGGAGCCAAGAGCAAGGAGAGATCGGGATTACCAGAGGCCTTCAGGCCTGCAGTGACACCGGCAGCACGAAAGCCCGTAGGGGCAGCGATACCACCGGGGATGGGATGCCAGGGGTGGGGCACGGCAAGGGATGACAGCCTCATTCCATCTTGCTGCGGGGGCGTCAGTGCTACTGGGGTGGAGCTGGCGGAGCAACGCGGAGCAGGCCATTGAGGCCCTCAAGCAACAGACGCGTCTGCCCAGCCGCGTCCTCGACCTCCTTCAGCGTGTTGAGCAACTCAGGCTTGATCTGCTCCAGGCTGGTGGTCAGCGATTGGGTGGCTTCTTGAGCACTCGCGCCGGTACGTCGCACCGCCGCCGCCGTCGGGGGCAGCTCACGCGTCAAGGTGTCGGAGGCCATCGCCCCCTTCGCCAGGGTGATCCGCAACTGGCGCAATGAAGCCGGTAGATCCGTACGAGCCAATCGGTTCGAGGAGGCCAGAGCCCGGTTCAACTGCTGGCGACTGGTCTCGACGCCCACCATCAACTGCTCAATGGTGGGCACGGCGCGATAGCCCACGGCAAACGTATCGGGGATTCCGGCCGCCGGCCTCGGCGCGGCCGTGAGATCGATCAGGCGATCCCCAAGGAGAGAATCCTGGGTGATGCGCCCAACGCTGCTGGGACTGACAAGACCTTTGTAACGGGCAGGCAGACGCAGCCTGAGGGCAACCTCCCCTGTAGGGCGCAGCGCCAGCGACTCAATCAACCCCACCGTGACACCTGAAAGACGCACAGGGCTGCCAGGTCGCAGGCCCTGACCATTTGGCACCTTGAGCTCAATGATGATTTGAGGCTCAAAGAGGCCCTGATGGCGGCCGAACTGAATGGCCAAGGCCAACAGGACCCCCAGACCACTGCCCAAAAACAGCAGGATCAAGCCATGGCGAAACCCACCGCGTAGGAGAGTGTCAAGCCGGGGAGATGGCTCTCTTGGAGGGGCAGACTCACTCATCACGACAGAGGAGCCGAAAAAGGGAGAATCTCGAAGACGAGCTCGAGAGCAAGCAAGAGGACGAGCAAACGGAATAGATCACTGGCGACGGCCATGCTGCTCTCAGAGGGACGTGATTGCAGAGGGGGCCAGCGCTCGATCACCGCCACTATCGACAGGGCCGAAAAGAGTCCAACCCTAATCACACCACTGAGGACAACGACAGGATTCAGAGCCTGGGCAACAACCTGAAACTCGAGCATGTCGAGCCGATAGTCCGAAACACAGATTGCCGCAAGAAGCGTGATCGCGACACTCTGAAGGTACAAGACACAGGCAGAGATCGCGCCTCCCAAAACAATCACCTGGGGACGGCAACGCAGCCATGGCGATGCACCTCGGCGAAGATGGTGAACGGCGAGACTCAGGGGCGTGATCGAACGAATCAGGAAGATCAAGATGATCGACAGAACGCCCAGACTCTGCGTGACCAGGAGGGTCATGAGCTGCAGGCTCAGCGTGCTGCCGATGCCGGGCAGCAGACCCGCCGCAAGCACGAACCCACCGCCCAACAAGAGCGCCATTAACGCCACAACACCGACGGATTGCACCCCGGTGGCATAGAGCACAAGCTGGAGGTCTACCCACCAGCTCTGGGATTGAACCAATGGCCTCTCCGCTGGAATGCCCAGCAGACTATGGAGTGAAGCAAGCGATGGCACCATCCCATCCGCAACGCCGCATCGGCCTCACCGGTGGCATTGCCACGGGGAAAAGCAGCGTGGGTCAGTGGCTGATCCAACAGGGCCTACCGGTGCTGGATGCAGACGTCTTTGCCAGGGAGGCTTTGGCCGCAGGCTCGGCGGGAGCCAGAGCCGTGTTGGCGCGCTACGGCGAGCAGGTCCGCGCAGCGGGGTTGCATCCAGGGGGAATCGCCGTGGATCGAGCCGCCCTGGGCCGCATTGTGTTCAACGATCCCCGCGAACGCCGCTGGCTGGAGCAGCTGGTGCATCCGATCGTGCAGGCACGTTTCAAGCAGGAGCTCATCCGGCTGCAGCAGGCACCCACGGTGGTGCTGATGATCCCCCTGCTGTTCGAAGCTGGGCTCGAAACTCTCTGCACTGAAACCTGGCTGGTGGATTGCTCACCACAACACCAACTGGAGCGGTTGATCATCCGGGATGGCCTCTCCGCAGCGGATGCCCGCAGCCGAATCGCTGCCCAGTGGTCGCTGGATCGGAAGCGGGAGCTGGTCGATGTGGTGATCGACAACAACGGTGGCCCCCATGCATGGACGCCACAACTGAAGAGGGTCCTCCAATCCCCTAAGGCGCCGAAGCCAAGTTGAACAGCCCTCTCATCGGACGGCTGTTCGGCAAGCCAATCAGCGGCTGGGCCTTGGCTGCAGGAGCGCTCAGCCGTTGAGCTTCTGGATGAGGATCTGGTTGGCGAGCTTGGGATCGGCCTTGCCGCCGGTTTTCTTCATCAGCTGCCCCACGAAGAAGCCCTGCAGCTTGGTTTTGCCGCCGCGGAAGGCCTCCACCTCCTCGGGGTGGGCCGCCAGCAGCTCCTCCACGATCGCCGTGATCGCTGCAGGGTCGCTGATCATGCCCAGACCCCGCTCCTCCACGATCGCCTTGGCGGAGCCTCCCTGCTCCAGCAGCTCCGGCAGGATCTCCTTGGCGATCTTGCCGCTGATCACACCGCCCTCGATCAGCTGCACCATCTCGGCCAGCTGCTCGGGCTTGAGGGGCAGCTCCGCCATCGAGAGCTTATTGGCGTTCACATGGGCAGCGATGTCGCCGGTGACCCAGTTCGCCACGGCCTTGGCATCGGCGCCGGCGGCCACAGCGGCCTCGAAGTATTCAGCCATGGCCCGCTCATCGGTGAGCACCCGGGCGTCGTAGATGGAGAGGCCCAGCTGCTCGGCATAGCGGTGGCGCTTGGCGGCCGGCAGTTCCGGCAGCTCAGCGCGCCAGCCCTCGCGCTGCTCGGCGCTCACCTCAATCGGGCCGAGATCCGGATCGGGGAAATAGCGGTAGTCGCTGGCGCCCTCCTTGCTGCGCATGCTCTTGGTGAGCTGCTTGCCCTCATCCCAGAGGCGGGTTTCCTGCACCACCGGCTCGCCGGATTCATAGGCCTTGATCTGGCGCTGAATCTCGTAATCACACGCCTTTTGGATGGCGGAGAACGAGTTCATGTTCTTGATTTCCACCTTCGTACCGAAGGGGGCATCGGGGCCGCGCCGCACGGAGATGTTCACATCGCAGCGCAGGGAGCCCTCCTGCATGTTGCCGTCGCTCACGCCCAGATAGCGCATGATCCGGCGGATCTCCGAGGCATATTCCGCCGCCTCACGGCCGGTGCGCAGATCCGGCTTGCTCACGATCTCGGCGAGGGCCACGCCGGCACGGTTGTAGTCCACCAGGGAGTGGGTGGAGCCGGCCAGGCGATCGCTACCGGCATGCACGAGCTTGCCGGCGTCCTCCTCCATGTGCAGCCGCTCGATGCCGATGGTCTTGAGATAGGTGTCCTTGCCCTTCTCGGCCACCTCCACCTCAATCCAGCCCTCTTCAGCGATGGGTTCGTCGTACTGGGAGATCTGGTAGTTCTTGGGGAGATCTGGATAGAAATACTGCTTGCGGTCGAACTTGCTGTGCTCCGCAATGTTCAGGTTGAGGGCCATGGACGCCTTCACGGCGTACTCCAGCACCTTCTGGTTCAGCACTGGCAGGGTGCCGGGCAGGCCGCACACCACCGGGTCGATGTGGGTGTTGGGGTCGTCGCCAAAGGTGGTGGAGGCGCTAGTGAAGATCTTGCTGTTGGTGCCCAGCTGCACGTGGGTCTCCAGGCCGATCACGGCTTCCCACTCGGCCTGTGCTGCCGCTGCCATCTGCGATCTCCAACTCCTGGGCGTGGCCCGATCCTATGGAAGCGGGGCC
>JBIIQU010000047.1:0-6917 GCA_044341905.1 Vulcanococcus sp.
CATGCTGGGTTCCCGGCGGTCTCAGTGCGAAGGGCGGGTAGTAACCCCGGAAGGCCACGGCATCACTCTTGAGAGGGAACCCTGTTCCCCCTCGGGGGGGAATGCTTCTTCGGCGATTCAGAACAGCATCACAAGGCCTTCAACCCCTGCCTCGAGGTTCTGCATGATGTATCCCGTGTCGTCCAACAAGCCTCGATTCGAACTCATGCAGCGCACTCCCATGCGCTTGAGCGTCACTGTTCCCTATCGCCTCTACCAAATGCTCCAGGAGCGCTCCGATCTGGAGGGCCGCAGCATGAGCAACTTGGCGGCCTACATGTTGGAGCAGGGATTGAGTCGCTGACGTGGCTGTACTGCCTGGAGTTCAGGCGGCGCCTTGCCTGAACTCCAGCGTCTGCGCACGCAGGCTTTTAAGCCTGAGATCTTGAGCTTGGCAGCGTTACGAATCCCGCCTGCAGCGCGATGACCAGGGCGTGGGTTCGGTCTTTCGCCTGGAGCTTCACCAGCAGCGTTTTCACGTGAGATTTGATGGTTTCCGGTGAGAGAAATAGGGCTTCGGCGATCTCTGCATTGCTTTGGCCGGCGGCAATCAGATTCAGCACCTCCTGCTCGCGGTTGCTCAGGGGGTTCTCAGGGTTGCTGTCTGCTGGGATGCCAATGGTTTTGCGTCGGGCAATGGAGCGAATGCGGGCCACCAGCTCGTCAAAGCTGAAGGGCTTGATCAGATAGTCATCCAGTCCAAGGTTGAGGGCGCTGACCCGATCGTCCAGGTGGTCGCGCCCCGTGAGCATGAGGGTCGGGATGTCGTGACCGTTGCGGCGCAGTCGTTTGAAAATCTCGAGGCCTGAGAAGTCGGGTAGGTCCCAATCCAGAATTAAGACGTCAATGGCAGGCGCGTGGGCATCAGCCCCCCGATCGGGCTGCAGGCGTTGGAGGCACTCGGCCCCATTGGTGGCCGTTTCGGTTGCGAAGCCCTCGCACGCCAGCTCCAGGGCCAGGCACTGGGCGAGCTGCTCGTTGTCTTCGACAATGAGCAGGCGCATCCGCTGCTCCAGCATTGATCTGGTCTTCAATCTACAGCGCAGTTCTCACGGCCTGGTGGTTTGTGCTGCATCCTGCGGCGTTTTGCTGGTATTGCATACAGGGGGCATGTTGGCCCACTTGAGTTCTGTTCGCCTTTTAAGATTTCTGTAGTTAATGGGCGCAGTCCTGGCGCTTGCTTGTAATCCCCCCCCCCCCCCCTTTTTTTTCATTGGTTGAGGTGCTGGGCGCTGCGGCTCCGTCGGCAATTGCTGGTGGTGATGTTCATCACCGCCGCTGGCGTGGGTGCCGCCGCCTGGATCGAGTTCCGGCGCCGGCCAGCGCTGGTGGTGCCCGTCTCCGCCTGGCCGGGTTATGAGTACCTATCACTCGCCGCCCATCGGGGGTTGGATCGTGGGCAAGGCCTTCGCCTTGAACCTCGGCGCTACCGCGACTCGCAGCTGATTGTTCAGGATCTGGCCTGGGGGCGGCTGCAGGTGGCCCAGCTCACCACCGTGGAACTGGTGGATCTCTGCGCCCGCTTGCCGCGGCGTTGCCCGGTGGTGGTGCTGGTGGTGAATGCATCCCATGGTGCTGATCAGCTGCTGCTGGCCGCCGATGTTCCCAACCTGGCGGCGTTGAAGGGGCAGGGTGTGGCGGTGAGCCCCAGCACCCTCGGGCCGTTTCTGGTGAAGCGAGCACTGGAGCGGGTTGGCTTGCGCCTCAGCGATGTGAGCCTGCGGAATGTGGCTCTCGAGGCCATGCCGGCAGGGTTTGCGAACGGCACGATCAAGGCGGCGGCGATGTACCCGCCCTTCAGCGCCTGGGCCCAGCGCACCGGCAAGGCCAGGGTTGCGTTTGATAGTGCGGCCATCCCGGGCCAGATCCTGGATGTGCTGGTGGTGGATCGCAGGTTCCTGGCCGAGAATCCCGCTGTAGTGGCCCGCTTGCTGCGCGCCTGGCAAGCCGCCCATGGGTTGGCCAGGCGCGAACCGCGCACGGCCGAGGCCTGGTTGGCGGCACAGCAGGGGTTGTCGCTGGCTGAGTTTGTGGCCGTCCAGCGCGGCCTGCTCTACCAGCCCTTGCAGGAGCAGGTGGCGCTGTTGGCCCCGGGGGGTGCCATTGAGCAGAACCTGCGGGCCGTGCAGCGGGTGCAGGCCAGTGTGGGGTTGGTGCCGGTGAATCAGGCGTTGCCGCAGGTTGCCGATGGCCCCCTACGTCAGGCTTTGCAGCGCCCCTGAAGCGCTGGGCCAATGGCGCGGCAGCGCGATGGTGAAGCGCGTGCCGCGGAGGGGCTCACTCCACACCTGCACAGAACCGCCCATCGCTTCCACCAAGGCCTTCACCACCGGCAGCCCCAGGCCCGTGCCCTCGATTCCGCCGGTGTTGCTGCCGCGAAAGAACGGCTCGAAGATGCGCTCCCGATCCGAGGCTGAAATGCCAATGCCCCGATCTTCGATGCTGATGGCCAGCTGATTCCCCCTGGCCGTGAGATCAACCCGGATGAGCTGCTGTTGCGGGGAGTATTTCTGGGCGTTGCCAATCAGATTGATCATCACCTGTTCCAGTTGATCGTGGTGGCCCATGGCCCACCAGTCCTGTGAATCGTGGGGGATGCTGGCTTCCCTGTTGAGTTCGATGGGATGGGGGTTGGCATGGCGGATGCTCTCAATCGTGGTGTCCAGTAAGGCCGCTACATTGATGGGTTCCAGGACTGGTTGATTGACATTTTCACCAGCTTTGAACAGGGAGAGAAGGTCGTTCAGTAGATGCTCCATGCGAACCAGCTCGCGTCGTTGAATCCTGAGGGTGTCGCGATGGTTGGCGGCAGACTCCCCGAGCTCCCTGGTCAAGCGCCTGTTGCACAGGTTCATGATCATCAGTGGCCCCCTGAGCTCATGGCTCACGGAGTGGGTGAATCTTCGCTGTTGGGAGAGGCTGGTCTCGAGGCGCGCCAGCAGGCTGTTGAACGCTGTGGTGAGCTCCCCCACTTCCTTGGAGCTGCTGGTGCTGGGGAGTTGCAGGTGATCCGGATGCTTGACGTTGATCGCAGCGGCGGCTGAGGAGAGTTGTTGGAGTGGCTGAATGATCCGCCGCGTGAGCATGGACGAGGCCACGAGGCTCAGGCTGATGCAACCCAGGAACGTGACAAGAGATGAACGGGCGAGGGATTTTTCAAACGCTGCGTATTCGGTGATGTCTTGGGCTACCCATAATGTTGTGAAGTAGCTGAGTTGTTTGATCCTGAGAATGGCGTACTCCCGGTTATCAACGGATGTGCGCTGGTCGATGCTCTGCTTCAACTGCTTCGAATCGGCTGACCAGTCGCTGCTTGTTGGCTGTTGCGAATTGGTCGTTGCGAGCAGTTCTATGGACTTTGGCTTGATTTGATCGTTATCTTTGTTGGGTAAGATTGTGAGTTGATCTGCTGTCGTGATCCAGTAGGCGTGGTCGTGGCTGCCGAGATCTTTCAGGATGCGCCCAAGTGCTGCTTGTTGTTGCTGTGTTGGCAGTCTTTTGGTGTTGTCGTAGGCCTGTTGGATTCGTTCGCTGTCGTGTTTGATGTGCGCACTGTTGTGCTGCAGAACGTTATCGCGATTGCTGGTGAGGCTGGTAGCCGTAGCTGCCATGAGAGCCATGAGCACCGAGCCTGCCTGGGTGAGGCGCAATTGACAGCCAATGGTGTTGAGGCATCGCTGCGGCATGCTGCTCGTGCTCGGGTTCTGCCCTGTTGAGACTAAAACTGAGCAGGATGTTGCTCCTGTGGTCGTGGTGTCTTGATGGTGTTGCCTGATCCCAGCGGGTCCGAGTTGCTGGCCCTCGAACTGGCCGCCCGCCGGAGCGGCACGGGGGTGGAACCCTCCGCTCTGCTGGGCGTCTGGCGGCTCGATCAGGTGTGGCCCAAGGGCAGCAGCGTGCCCTCGGCCTTCAGTGGTGTGCTGTTGCGGGGGGTGGGGGCACGGCTCGAGATCTCAGCCCCTCATGCCGGTTCTGCAACTCTGCAGCTCTGCAATGCCGTGAATCTGGGTGCCCTGGAGCTGCGCTTCAGCGGTAGCGGCCACCTGCGCGGTCGAAGGCCGCTGCTGGAGTTCAGCTTTGAGCGGCTCGAGCTCAGGCTGGCCGGCCGGCTGTTGCTGCAGCGGGCCCTGCCCCAGCCCCCGCCACGCCGCCTGCCCTTCTTTGCCCTGATCGCCCGCGATCCAGCCGGTTGGCTGGCGGCCCGTGGCCGTGGTGGCGGGCTCGCCCTCTGGCGCTGGGCTGGGGCCGCCGAACCTTGAACCCGCGGAGTGTTCAGGCCCACATCGAGGCCGCGCCCCTGTCCCCGATGCAGTGGCTGGTGTGGGCCCTGGCCACCGCGGGCAAGTTCTTTGAGGGTCTGATCGTGTTCATGGGGGGCATTGCCCTGCCCCTGGTGAGTGAACAGTTCCAGCTCACCGCCCTGGATCGGGGCCTGGTCACGGCGGCCCCCCTCGTGGGGATCCTGATCGGGGCGTTGGGGCTGGGGGGGCTGGCCGATCGCCTTGGCCGCAAGCCGGTGTTCATCGCCGAGATGCTGCTGCTGGTGGTGGGGCTGGTGGCGGCAGCGCTCAGCCCCAACAGCGCCTGCTTTGCGGCCAGTCTGGCCGTGGTGGGGCTGGCCCTCGGCGCCGACTATCCCGCCGCCCACCTGGTGATTTCCGAGAGCATCCCTGCGGCGATTCGCGGCCGGCTGGTGCTGGGGGCCTTCAGCTGCCAGGCCCTGGGGGCCGTGCTGGGCACCGCGTTGGCGGCGCTGCTGCTGGGCCTGCGCCCCGAGCTGGGCACCTGGCGCCTCTTCTATCTATTGCCCGTGCTGCCGGTGTTGCTGGTGGCCTGGGGGCGCCTGTTCCTGCCGGAGAGCAGCCCCTGGCTGCTGAGCCGTGGCGATCTGGAGGGGGCGGAGCGGCAGTTGGCGCGGCTG
This sequence comes from Vulcanococcus sp., assembly GCA_044341905.1. Lineage (GTDB taxonomy): Bacteria > Cyanobacteriota > Cyanobacteriia > PCC-6307 > Cyanobiaceae > Vulcanococcus. The sequence goes on from JBIIQU010000047.1 coordinate 4,961, forward strand.
CTCAACCGTCCGGAGCTGAGCCTGGAGCCCGCGGCACCTATGGGGCCAGAGGTGGAGGCTCCCTGGCGCCAACTCTTCCAGCCCCAGCTCCTGCGCGCTACCACCCTCAGCGCCGTGCCGTGGTTTCTGCAGGATGTTTCCACCTACGGCATTGGCCTGTTCACGCCCGTGATCATGGCGGCGGCGTTCGGCCTGGGTTCCCTGGATAGCGGCGAAGCCGCCCTGATTCACAACGATCTGCTCGCCGCCCGTGGCACCGCTTGGATCAACCTGGCCTTTCTGGTGGGGATTGCCGTGGCGATGGGGCTGGCGGATCGCTGGGGCCGCATTCCGCTGCAGATCCTGGGGTTTGGCGGCTGTGCCGCAGGCCTGCTGCTGGCCGCTGCCGGCGCCACCCCCAGCCACCAGCAGCTCCCTCTGATCGTGGCGGGCTTTGTGCTGTTCCAGTTCATGACCAACCTGGGCCCCAACGCCCAGACCTACCTGCTGGCGGGCGAGCTGTTTCCCACGTCCCTGCGGGGCCTCGGCGCCGGCTTTGCGGCCGCCGCCGGCAAGCTCGGGGCCGTCCTGGCGGCGCTTGGCTTCCCCCTGTTCCTGGCCCACTGGGGGCTGCATAGGTTGCTGCCGCTGCTGGCCCTCTGCTCGCTGCTGGGGGCTGCCGTCACCTGGTGCTGCCGGATCGAAACCAAGGGCCTGGATCTCCACCCCTTGCACATCGCCCCGCCCACGGACTGATCGCCTGCCGGCGTTGCCTCGGCCTCGCCAACATGGGTCCACTTGCAATCTGCATGCGCCATGGCCTGTCCCCACTGCGGCAGTTGGTCCGTACGGGCCGATCGCAGCCTGGCTGGCCGGATGGTGTGCGGCCGCTGCGGCACGCCCCTGCAGGGGGTGCAGGCCCGCGGCGGCCGCGGCCCTGTTCGCGCCAGGCCCCGGGTGCGCCTGGGGTGGCTGGTGCTGGCGGTGGTGGGCACGGCCGCAGCCCTGGCGGCGGTGGGGCCAGGATCCCGCCAGCCCCTGCCCAGCAGCTGGCCGCCGCCGCAACCTGCCCTGCCCCAGACATGACGCCAGCCATTGCCCTCACCATCGGCGGTAGCGATTCCGGCGGCGGTGCCGGCATTCAGGCCGACCTCAAGACCTTTCTGGCGCTGCAGGTGCATGGCTGCTCCGCGATCACCTGCCTCACGGCCCAGAACACCTGTGGGGTGAGCCGGGTGGATGCCGTGGCAGCGGCGGCCCTCACGGCCCAGTGCGTGGCGGTGTGCTCCGATCTGCCCGTGGCGGCCCTCAAGACCGGGATGCTGCTTAACCGCTCCCTGATTGAGGCCACCGCCGAGGTGCTCCAGGGCCTGGCCATCCCCAAGCTGATTGATCCGGTGATGGTGTCCCGCGCGGGCGCGGTGCTGCTGGAGCCCCAGGCCATCGACGGCTACCGCCAGCTGCTGCTGCCCCTGGCGGAGCTGATCACCCCCAACATCCATGAGGCCCAGTTGCTCAGCGGCCGCTCCATTGCCGATGCGGATGACGTGGAGCAGGCCGCCGCGGCCCTGGTGGATCAAGGGGTGGCGGCGGTGCTGATCAAGGGCGGAGGCCTCTCTGGCCTGCAGGGCAGCGATTACCTGCGCATGGGCGAGCAGGGCCAGTGGTTGCACTCGCCTGCCGTGGATACACCCCACACCCATGGCAGTGGGTGCACCCTGGGGGCGGCGATCACGGCCCATCGCGCCCGCGGCCTGGAGTTGCTGCCGGCGGTGCAGGCGGCCAAGGGCTACGTGGATGGTGGGCTGCGCCATGCCCTGGCCATCGGGGCGGGCCAGGGGCCACTGTGCCATTGGCATCCGCTGCTCTGATCCATGGCTGACGCGCCCTATCTGATCTGTCTGGCCCTGCTGGAGCAGGGCGGCCAGCGGGCCCTGCCCATCAATGGCAAGTCGCAGCAGCAGCCCCTGGAGGAGGG
>JBIIQU010000048.1:0-6908 GCA_044341905.1 Vulcanococcus sp.
ACTTCGGCAACGACGTGGTGGCTTGGAGGTTGCAGACTGGGCCGAACCCGGCCAATTCATGCGTCCGTTCCTGCGCCGATCCCTACAGCGATGGATCGGCGCTGCCTGCTGGTTGGGCCTAACGCCGGCCCCACCGGCGCTGGCCCAAGATCTGATACCCCTGCCCGCCTGGATGGACCTGGAGTTGCAGGTGGTGGCCGAACCCATGATCAATCCCGCCGGTGGGCTCAGCTCAACGGGCAACTGGATGCAGCAATCGACTGCCAGCCTCGAGGCTGGCAGCGGTGTGAACAAGGACAGCTCGCAATGGAGCGAAGCCAACCACTGGCTCCTCAACCTGGAACTGAATCACTACGCCGGCAATCCCCTCTATGGCCAGGAGATCGGGGCGATCTTCCCCCTGCAGCAGGTGGCTCACGGCGATGGCTTCTGGATGAGTGAGGTAAGCCTGGAGCGCAAGGCTGGCACGGGTTGGTTGGGGTTGAAGGCCGGCGTGTTGTCCCTGAATCCCGATTTCATTGCAGCACCGGTGCTGGACTACTACGTGCACTCGGCCCTGAACAACACCCTCAACATCACCATCAACGATCTGCCCATCAATCCCTACGCAGCTGCAGGAGGAGTGGTGGCCATCGAGGCCCAGGAGGATCTGTCGCTGCGCTACGGACTGTTCAACCTCTCCAGCAGCCTGCCGGTGGCGAACTGGCTGGGCAGCAAACAGGAGCTGCCATCCGCGGGAGAAGGCTGGGCCCAGCTGCTGCAAGTGACATACACCCCGAGGTGGCTCACGGCTGGCACCCCAACAGCACCCTCCTCAGGCGCCCGCCTACCGGAGGGACTGCTGCAGGCCGGGTCGTACATCACGAGCCGAGATGGTTATGGGATCTACGGCACGGCCACCTGGTCCTCACCCCTGCGGCTTGGGCGCGACCATCGCCTTTGGGTGGGAGCCAATGTGAGCGTTGACGATCCGACAGACCTCAGCCCGGTGTTCCTAGGTGCGGGTGTGATCAGCCAAGGGGTACTACCTGGACGCCCCAACGACGTAGTGATCCTTGGATTTGGCAGGAGTTCACTACAACAAAACCCAAGTGCGGGGCAAACCAGCAGCTACGAGGGGCTTGTGGAACTGGGCTACCAACTACAGCTGAATGCTCGAATCATGCTGAAACCAACCCTGCAATGGGTGGTTCATCCGGGGCCCCGAGGGGATGTGCCGGGAATACTGGCCACCGGCCTGGAAATAAGTCTGAGGTTCTAAAGGTCTCAGGCCACCTGATCCATCAGGCCACAATCGCGGCGGAGCATGGTGTAGTGGGTCACGGGGTTGCGGTATTGGGTGGGCAGGCACTTGTGCAGCATCTGCAATCTGTCCCAGCAGACGGTGCGCTGCACCTGCTCCAGGCTTGAGCCTTCCTGCACCAAGCGCCGCAGCGCCTTGCAATAGAGCGGATAACTGGCCTCGAGCTGACCCAAGGTAAGAGCGGCGGCGCCAGCCGTCATGGTCAGCTCACGTACAAACTCGTTTTACCCTACCGGTAGCGCCTCGGCGGCTCGCAGACACCAAACCCGCCGCAAAACGCCACAGCGGCAGGGTTCTGATCGCTCCAACAATAAAAAAAGAACGGTGAGCGCCTTCAGGATTCCTTCAGCTTTGCAATCAGTGCGGCGCACGTCGACAACCGCTGCCCCGCTACTCAGAGTGAGGCTGCTCTTGGCTCCGCTGAGCGGTTACCGAACCTGCCAATGACAACACGGATGCAGCGCTGGATGGCCCTGGCCGCAGCCCTGGTGATCAGCCTGCAGCTGGGGGCTCCGGGATGGGCAAGCGTGGCCTGGATCCGCCTCGACGGCCGGCCCGTGCTGGAGCTGCGCTCCGCTACAGGCGCCCAGACCCCGGCAGAAGTGGCCCAGCGGGGGAGCAAGCGGCTGCTGGAGCTGGCCCAGGACGGCAGCGTGCAACCGCCAGCCTTCACGGTGGAGGACGTACCGCCTTACACGATGGTGGGGCTGCGGCGCACCGATGGCAGCTTTACGGCACTGCTAGGGGTGGACGATCGTGCCGGCGCAGCCTTCGGGGTGAGTCGACAGCAACTGGCCCGCCGCTACAGCCAGCAACTAGGGGCCGCGGTAGCGAGCTATCGGAGCAGCCACAGTCTCAGCTCGTGGCTGCGGGGAACGGCCCTGGCCCTGCTGGTGCTGGGGATCTACATCCTCTGGATTCGCGGGCAACTCAGCCTTCACACCCGGCTGCGGCGCACGATTTCCCACCAGCCCCTGGAAGCCCTGGAGCACCTGCGCCTCGGGGCCAACCAGCCCTTCACCACTCGCCTGGTGCAGCGCAGCCTGCTGGTGCTGCTGCAGGGCCTGCACTGGTTCCTACTGGCCCTGGCCAGCTATCTGTTGATCCCCCTGCTGCTGGGCTTCTTTCCGCCCACCCAGGTGATCGCCGAAGGGCTACGCAGCCAGATCCTGAACCTGGTGGGCGGGTTGCTCACGGCCGTGGTGGCGGCCATCCCCAACCTGCTCACCATTGCCGTGATTCTGGCCTTCACGCTGGTGGCGATCCGCCTGAGCAACGCCTGGTTTGCGGCGCTGCAGCGGGGCAGCGTTCGCTTCCACTGGTTCTACAGCGAGTGGGCCCAGCCCACTGGCCGAATCGCCGCCACCTTGATCCTGCTGGCGGGCCTGGTGATCGCCTTCCCCTACGTGCCTGGCTCCGGCAGCAAGGTGTTCCAGGGGGCAGGGCTGTTCCTGGGGGTGCTGGCGGCCCTGGGCTCGAGCGCCGTGGCCACCAATGTGATTTCCGGCTTGATGCTGATCTACACCCGGGCCTTCCAGGAGGGCGACCGGGTGGATATCAATGGCGTGGTGGGTGTGGTGCAACAGCGGGCCCTGCTGGTGACCCGCATTCGCACGCCGCGCCATGAACTGGTGAGCGTGCCGAATGCCTCCGTGATCAGCAGCTCGGTGGTGAACTTCAGCTTCGCCCGGCGTGAAATCAACCAATCCGTGGCCGTGGCCACCACGATCACCATCGGCTACGACGTGCCCTGGCGAACGGTGCACCAGCTGTTGCTCAGTGCCGCGGAAGCCACCACCGGCATCGCCTCCGAGCCGGAACCGTTTGTGCTGCAGACGGCCCTGAACGACTACCACATCAGCTACGAACTCACGGCCTGCGTGGAGGATGTGAACCGCTACCGCGAAACCCTCTCGGCCCTGCTGGGTTCCATTCAGGACGCCTTCGCCGAGGCCAAGGTGGAGATCCTCTCGCCGATGTACAACGCCGTGCGCGATGGCAACCGCAGCACGGTGCCGCCATGGAGCTGAACGGCGAGCTGGAGCTCACAGTCCGTCAGCGGCGCCTGGCGGCCGTGGCAGCCCTGCTGGGCAATGCCCTCGAGTGGTACGACTTTGCGGTGTATGGCTTTGTAGCCAGCGCCTTGGGGCGGGCCTTTTTCCCCGCCGAGTTACCGGCCCTGCAGACCATGGCCAGCTTCGGGGTGTTCGCCGTGGGCTACATGATGCGCCCCCTGGGCAGCCTGGTGCTGGGCCCCCTGGGCGATCTGCTGGGCCGCCGCCTAATGCTGAGCTTGAGCATCGTGATCATGGGGCTGTCGAGCCTGCTGATCGGGCTGCTGCCCACCCATCAACAGATCGGCATCTCAGCCGGATTGCTGCTGGTGCTGCTGCGCATGGTGCAGGGATTTTCGGTGGGTGGTGAATTCACCGGAAGCATCACGTACGCCACCGAAGCCGCCGCCAGCGGCCATGCCGGGCTGGTGTCGAGCCTGGCCACCGCCGGCGGGCTGCTGGGGTTCAGCCTGGGCTCCCTCACCGCAGCGCTGATCGGCTGGGCCATCGGCGACGCCGCCATGGCGAGCTGGGGTTGGCGTTTGCCGTTTTTGCTGGGGGCAGTGGTGGCGGGCCTGGGCCTGTGGATGCGCCGGTCGATGCCCGAAACCCTGCCCGTGGACGAGGGCGCGCCGCCGATCCGTAGCCTTGGCGATCTAGGCGGTGCCATGGGCTGGCGCCTGCAGCAAGTGGCCCAGCAATGGCGCCTGGTGCTGCAGGTGATGGGCTTGGTGAGCTTCGCCAATGTGGTGTTCTACGTGTGCTTTGTGTTCCTGGTGGATCACGCCGGCCAGCAGGCGGGCAGCACGGCAGGGGCCAACAGCGTGTCCACCGTGGTGCAGACCCTGGGGCTGCCGCTGGTGGTGCTGGGCGGCCAGCTGGCGGATCGCTTCGGCTTGATCCGGGTGAACCGCTGGGGCAATGGGCTGCTCCTGTTGGTGATGCCCCTGGCGCTGCTGATCGGCCAGGGGGGCAGCCTGGTCAACCTGGCTATGGCCCAGGGACTGATGGTGCTGCCGCTGATGGCCACCATGGGGGCGCAGGGGGTGCTCGGTGTGGCCCTGGTGCCGATGCGCCAGCGCTGTGCGGTGTTCTCGATTGCCTACAGCCTGGCCATGGCCCTGTTTGCTGGCACCGCACCGCTGATGGCCAGCTGGCTGCTGGTGGAGCACCAGTGGGCCTGGGGTACCCCGCTCTATTGCCTCTTCTACGGAGCCGTGGCCCTCTGGGCCGTGCAGGCCAGCCGAAAGGGTCTCAAGCCAGTGGCCTGAACACAGGTTGGTGCGGCGTGGGGGCAGCTGAACCAAACTGAGGGCACCGGAACGCGCCCATGGCCCTCTCCTTCCGCGAGCTCCAGGCCCAGCTACAGCCGGACTGGGGTTGTGAGCAGAGCGGAGGCAACGCCGCCTTCGACGTGCTGGTGGTGCCGTCACTGTCGATGGACCAGGCCCAGATAGACCTGGTAACAGGAGCCCACCACTACGAGGAGCGCCAGCTGTTCTCCCTGGTGCGGCTGCGGGACCCCGACGTGCGGGCCATCTACGTGACCAGCAAGCTGCTGCCGGAGCTGGTGGTGGATGCGGTGCTGGAACTGCTGCCGGGGGTACCCACCTCCCACGCGCGCCGGCGGCTGCAGCTGTTCGACACGGACGACGCCTCCTGCCGGCCGCTCACAGCCAAGCTGCTGGAGCGGCCGGCGCTGCTCAAGCGCATCCAGGATCAACTGCGCCCGGGACGCAGCTTCATCAGTTGTTTTGTGGTGAGCGAGCTGGAGAAGGAGTTATCCGAACGGTTGCAGATCCCCCTGCTCGGCACCGATCCAGCCCTGGGGCACTGGGGCAGTAAGGCGGGCAGTCGGGAACTGTTTGCCCGCTGCGGCGTGCCCCATCCCCCCGGCAGCACCCTGGTGCACCAGCTCGACGACCTGGCCGAGGCAACGGCAGAACTCTGGGAAGCCCATCCCAGCCTGCGGCGCTGCGTGGTGAAGCTGAACGAGGGGTTCAGCGGCGAAGGCAATGCGCCGTTTGAGCTGGAACCCCTCCAGCTGCAGGAACTCAGCAGCAGCAAACGGCGCCAGCGCATTCGCCAGGCGCTGGAAACACTGCCCATGCCGGCGCGCCAATGGCGCGAGCTGCTCGCCCAGCAGGGGGCCCTGGTGGAGGCCTGGCTGGAGGGTGGCGATCAACTCAGCTCCCCGAGTGTGCAGGGCACCATCCACCCCGGTGGTGGCGTGGACGTGCTCTCCACCCACGAACAGATCCTTGGGGGCCCCAGCGGCCAGACCTATCTGGGCTGCTCCTTCCCGGCCGATGCGGCCTATCGGCTCGACCTGATGCGGCATGGCCAGGCGGTGGGAGAAGCCCTGGCCAGCGAGGGGGCCCTGGAGCGCTACGCGGTGGACTTCATCGCCCGGCTGATCAACGGCCAATGGGACGTGCAGGCCATTGAAGTGAACCTGCGCCAAGGCGGCACCACCCATCCCTACATGGCCCTGCGGGCTATCACCACCGGTCAGCTGGATCCAGCCACGGGGCTGTTCCTGGCGCCCACCGGTCAGCCCCTGCACTACATGGCCACCGACAACCTCACCGACGGGCGGCTGCGGGGTCTGCTGCCGGCAGACCTGGTGGACATCGTGGCCGAGGCCGATCTCCACTACGACCCAGCACGGCTGCGGGGCAGCGTGTTTCACCTGTTGGGTTGCCTCTCGGAATTCGGCAAGTTGGGGATGACCTGCGTGGGTCGCAACGCCGAAGAGGCCGCCAGCGTCTACAACGCCACCACCGAACGCTTGATCGGGCGGGCGGCTGAGTTAATGCAGCGCTGATCGTGAGACCCGCCCCGCGCCTTCGCGGCACCACCATCGACGCCCAGGAACGGCAGTTCCCCTGGTTTCTGCTGTGCACGCTGCTGCCGCTGTTCGCACTGCCCTTCGCCGATCTGCAGGGCAACGCGTTGGAGCGCTTCTGCCTGCCGATAGCCGTGGATCTGCTCATCCTGCAGTCGATCCGGTGCTTGCCGCGCTGGCGCTCCAGCATCGGACCAGTACCCACCGATGGGCTCTACCGAGGCCTGGGGCTACTCGGGGCGCTGAACGTGTGGGTGCCCTTCCTGCTGGGCCACAGCGTGCCCTAGCGCAACCAGCCATGGCTTCTGCAGTCCGCCTTTTGCCGCTGGTGCTGTTTGGAGGACTGAGCAGCGCCGCCCTCGCCGCCACGCCCGCTACCACCCTCAGCCTCCAGGGCGTGAGCTTCCAAGTGACCACGCAAGGAACAGGCTCGGTGCAGCAGCTGGTGGTGAAAGCCAGCGAACACGGCCATGCCTACCCGGTGGTGAAGCAAGAACTGCTCGGTTCCATCACCGGCCGTGAGGTGGAAGACCTCAACAGCGATGGACGGCCCGAGCTCATCCTGTTGGTGACCAGTGCCGGCAGTGGCAGCTACGGCTCGGTGCTGGCCTGGAGTGCCAGCAAGGGCCACACCCTGCTGCCGATCACCATGCCGGAGCTGAGCGGCAAGCTGGCCCAGGGCTACATGGGCCACGATCAATTC
>JBIIQU010000049.1:0-6877 GCA_044341905.1 Vulcanococcus sp.
GTGGCCAAGGCCAGGGAGTGTCCATGCTCCCAGGTCAGCCGCACCGGCATCAACTCGATACCCGTTCTCCATGTCTCGCTACCGCGGCCCTCGCCTGAGGATCACGCGGCGCTTGGGAGACCTTCCCGGTCTCACCCGTAAGTCCGCCAAGCGGTCTTATCCCCCCGGTCAGCACGGCCAAGCCCGTCGCAAGCGCTCCGAATACGCCATCCGCCTCGAAGAGAAGCAGAAGCTTCGCTTCAACTACGGCATTTCCGAACGTCAGCTGGTTCGCTACGTGAAGAAGGCCCGTGCCCAGGAGGGTTCCACCGGAACCAACCTGCTGAAACTGCTCGAGAACCGTCTCGACAACGTCTGTTTCCGCCTCGGCTTCGGCCCCACCGTTCCCGGTGCCCGTCAGCTGGTGAACCATGGCCACGTGACCGTGAACGGCCGCGTCGTGGACATCCCCAGCTACCAGTGCAAGGCCGGCGATGTGGTCGCCATCCGCGAGCGCAAGCAGAGCAAGAAACTGGCTGAAACCAACCTGGAATTCCCAGGCCTGGCCAACATCCCGCCCCACCTCGAACTCGACAAGAACAAGCAGGTCGCCAAGGTGATCAGCAAGTGCGAGCGCGAGTGGGTCGCCCTCGAGATCAACGAACTGCTGGTGGTGGAGTTCTACTCCCGCAAAGTGTGATCCCCTGGGATCACCTTCAAGCTCAGCTCCTGCAGCCCCCGCTTCGGCGGGGGCTTTTTTGTGGGCTGTACACCCGGCCATGGGGAACACAACCGAAGCGCGAACCGAGAATCAAGGGGCAGAGCATCCAATCTTGCCGATCTTGGCTGTTGTGATCCATCCTCCTTTCTCTAGGATTTTGCCGCTCAGCATGTGCCCTTGATGTCATTCAGCTCCACCGGTTTCTGCTGCGCGATGCCCTTGCTCGCGGCCTTGGCCCTTACCGCCAGCAGCATCGGCCCGGTGAAGGCTGAAGGGACAGATCAAACGGGGCCTGTGGGTGCGCCCGAGGCGGCGGCTCCTGAGGCAGCGGCACGTGAATCCCTGGCGGAAGAAGCACAGAATCCGATCGCCAATCTGATCAGCCTGCCCTTCCAGAACAACACCACATTCGGCCTGGGTCCCAATCGGGATCAGGTTCTCAATGTGCTCAACATTCAACCGGTTGTGCCCTTTGCTCTGAGCAAAGATCTCAATCTCGTGACGCGCACCATCCTGCCGGTCGTGAGCCAGCCAGCGCTGGATGGATCGCAGCGCAACGGGCTGGGTGATCTCAACCCCAGCTTCTTCTTCGTGCCCAAGCCCAGGGGATCCTGGACCCTGGGCTTGGGCCCCACGGTGTTGCTCCCCACCGCCACCGACCAGACGCTTGGATCAGGCCAATGGGGGGCTGGCCCCGCCGGTGTGGCGGTGTACACCAAGGGGGCCTGGGTTGCCGGAGCCCTGGTGAATCAGATCTGGTCGTTTGCCGGCGATCGCGCCCGTACAGCTGTGAGCGCCTTTCTGGTACAGCCGTTCGTGAACTACAACCTGCCGGGTGGCTGGTATCTGGTGAGTTCGCCCATCATCACCGCCAACTGGCAACGGGCCAACGAGCCATGGACTCTGCCCGTGGGCGGCGGGTTCGGGCGGGTGTTTCGCGTGGGGCGCCAGCCGATGAATGCCTCCCTCCAGGCCTACGGCAACGCGATCAAACCCTCTGGCTTTGGGGATGTGACCGTGCGAGCTCAGATTCAGTTCCTGTTCCCCAAAGGGGGATCCTGAGGCTGAACCGGAGCCTGGCCCTCAGCCGCTGATCAAGCGTTCGAGGGCCGCCGTCACATCGTCCTGGCGCATCAGCGATTCGCCCACCAGCACCGCATCAGCGCCGGCACTCTGCACCCGATCGAGATCATCGCGGCTGAACAGGCCCGACTCACTCACCAGCAGGCAGCCCTTGGCGCGAATCTGCTCGCCGTAGCGGGCGGTGAGTTGTTCGGTGGTGGCCAGATCCGTGTGAAACGTGGCGAGGTTGCGGTTGTTGATGCCGATCAGCTGCACCCCCTCAAGGGCCAGCACCCGCTCCAGTTCCTCAGCGTCGTGCACTTCCACCAGCACCGTGAGCCCCAGACTGCCGGCCACCTTGAGCAGGTAGGCCAAGTCTTGGTCGGTGAGGATCGCGGCGATCAGCAGAGCCGCATCGGCACCGGCGGCGCGGGCCTGGTACAGCTGATACGGGCTGAGGATGAAGTCCTTACAGAGCAGGGGTAACTCCACCGCCTGGCGCACCTGCACCAGCACCTCAAAGCCACCCTGGAAAAACTGCTTGTCGGTGAGCACCGAGAGGCAGCTGGCCCCCCCGGCGGCATAGCCCTTCGCGATGGCCTCGGGATCGAAGTTCTCCCGGATCACACCCTTGCTGGGGCTGGCCTTCTTCACCTCGGCGATCACCGCAGGTTTCCGGCAGGAGGCCTTCAACGCCGCCAAGAAATCGCGGGGGGCCGGCAGTTCAGCCACCTGCTTCTTGAGTTGCGCCAGGGTCACGCGCTCCCGGGCGGAGGCCACTTCCCGATCTTTCTCCCAGACGATTTTTTCCAGGATGTGGCGCGGTTCGGCATCCTCGTGGGGGATGGCGTACTCCAGGAACGCCACCTTCACGGCTGGATTGGGGGGACGACGACGAATCTCCATCTCAGGCCACCACGGCTGCAGCTTGTTTGTAGGCCACTTCCACCAGCTCGCTGAGGGTGGGGTGCGTGTGCACCTCATTGGCCAACTGCTTCACGCTCTGGCGGCGGGCCACCGCATTGGCAATTTCCTGAATCAAATCTGCGGCGTGGAGGCCATAGATGTGGGCGCCGAGCACCTCGCCGGTGGTCTTGTTGAACAGCAGCTTCATCAGGCCATCACTTTCGAGCTCAGCGAGGGCCTTGGTGTTGGCCTTGAAGTAGCTGCGCACCGTGCCCAGCTCAAACCCATCCTGGGCAGCCTGGGCCTTGGCATCAGCTTCGCTCAGACCCACGGAGCTGATTTCCGGATGGGTAAAGGTGGCCGCCGGAATCGAGCGGTAATCAATGCTGCGGGGGTGCCCCAGGATGTTGTCCACGGCCACGGCGCCCTGGGCGGCAGCGGTATGGGCCAGCATCATCTTGCCGGTCACATCACCCACGGCCCAGAGGTGCTCCACGGGGGCTCCGTTCACCAGCACGCGCATCTGGTCGTCCACGGGGATGAAGCCGCGGTTGGTGTCCACACCGCAGGACTCCAGGTTCAGCCCCTTGCTGGACGGCACGCGGCCGGTGGCCACCAGTACGGCATCTACCTCCAGGGTTTCCACCAACTCCTTGGTGGTCATGTCCGCCAACTCGATCTGCACCGGCGCACCGGGGGTGATCTTGCGGGCGAGCACGCCGGAGCGGGCGTCGATATCGCGGCCGTCGATCAGGTTGCGAGCGGCGATCTTGGCGATGTCGGGATCAAAGGTGGGCAGCACCCGATCCATCGCCTCGATCATGGTCACCTCACAGCCGAGGGCCGTGTAAACATCCGCGAATTCCAGGCCGATGTACCCGCTGCCGATGATGGCGATCCAGCGGGGCAGCCATTCCAGGCTGATGGCCTCGTCGCTGGTGAACACTGTGCGGCCATCGGTCTCGATGCCGGGAGGCACAAAGGGATCGGAGCCGGTGGCCAGGATCACCTCACGGGCGCTCAGCACGCGATCCACTCCATTGATCTCGCGCACGCCCACCCGCTGGCTGCCCTCGAGCCGGCCCATGCCGCGAATGATGGTGACGCCGGCGCGCTCCAGGGTCTTGGTGAGGTTGGCGCGAATCGTGGCCACCAGCTGATTGGCGTGGTCGGCGATCTTCTGGCGCTCAAAGCGCACCGGGGCGGCGTGGATGCCGAAACCCTTGAGGTGCTCCGCATCGGCCAGTTCCCGTACCCGGCCGCTGGCGGCCAGCAACGCCTTGGAAGGCACGCAACCCCGATTCACGCAGGTGCCGCCCATGTCCCGGGATTCGATGATCGCCGTGCGTAGGCCATGGTCGGCCGCGTGCTTGGCGGCGTCGAAACCGCCGTAGCCGGCACCGATCACGATGACGTCGTAATCGAAAGTCGCGTCGCTCACCGTGGCCGTGCTCAGTTGGCCGGCATTCTCTCCTGCCGCAGGCCCGTCGTTGAGGAGCCCAACAGCCCAGCGATCAGCCGGGCCCATGGTGCTGACGCCAGCGCTCCAGCAGCAAGGGCCCTGCTGCCACCGCCACGTTCAGCGATTCCACCGCTGCGCTGTGGGGAATGGTGACGCTGTGGGTGGCCAGGGCCGCCAGCTCCGGGTGCAGCCCCGCACCTTCATTGCCCAGCAACAGCACCGTGGGACGGGTCCAATCGAGCTGCCAATAGGGCACAGGCTCAGACAGGACTGGAGGCCCCGAAGCCACCAGGGTGGCCACCAGCTGATGGCCCGCCGCGCGGGCCTGATCCAGGCGAGCGATCAGTCCGGTGCGGTCTTGGTCCCTGGCCAGGGGCAAGGCCAATGCGGCGCCGGCCGCAGACCGCATCACCTTGGGCTGATGGGGATCTGCACCGCCCCCCTGCCATACCTGTTGCACGCCGGCCGCCAGGGCCGTCCGCAGCAAGGTGCCGAGGTTGCCGGGATCCTGGAGCTGATCCAAGGCCAACACGAAATCGGCTGGACCCTGAACCTGGGGCAACGCGGCTGCAGGCAGGCTCATCACCACGCCATCGGGGTTCTCGGTACTGGCCACGGCCGCCAGCACCTCCTCAGCCACCGGCTGCACCGCCACGGCTAAGCGCTCCCACAGATCGCCATGACGCGCGATCCAGGCCGGGGTGGCCAGCACCTGGGCCGGTGGCAACTGCCGCTTCAGCAGTTCCTGCAGGAGGTGGGTGCCCTCCAACAGCAACAGCCCCTGCTCACGCCGCCCCTTGGCCTGGTGAAGGGCCCGAAAACGACCCACGAGAGGGTTGCGGCGGCTGGTGATGGGCTCCAGCGGCAAGCGGCGCGGCTCAGAACTGTTGATGGCGGCGCACATGCAACGTCTCTTCGATCACCAGCTTGCTGTCCTGCAGATCCAAACCTTTCACGGCCGCCACCTCGCCCTTGAGGCCCTCGGCGGCCAGGTTCTTGATCAACTCCTTGATCAGCACATCTTCAATGGTGGCCTGGTCGAAGGAGTCGGGGGTGAGGGCCTCGAGGAACTTGCCCAGCTTGGAGGCCACCACTTCAGGGGCATTGCTGATCTTGAGAACAAGCATGGAAAAAGGCGGAGAGAGATCGTTGGCTGTGGTCAATTTGGCAAAAAAAAGCTCCCCGTCTGCAGGAGAGGGGAGCTTGTTGATCCGGTAGATAAAGTGCGGATGGGGAGACTTGAACTCCCACGACATTGCTGCCACTAGTACCTGAAACTAGCGCGTCTACCAATTCCGCCACATCCGCATAGCGAGCCGCCCTTGAGCGACTTGAGGCGTGCCGCTCTCGCGACTTCGAAAATGTACCCCATCGGCCCACCGGACTCAGAAAGGGCAGAACAAGCCAGTTCAGGGGCCGGCCGTCTAGACGGTCTCAGGCTTCGTTGTCAAGATGGGGCCCCATAAGACGGGTAGCAAGACGCCATGACCGTGACCGTAGCCCCGTCTCAGCAGATTCTCACGCCTCAACTTGAGATTGCAGGAGGTCGCACCCTCTCGGGAGAGCTCCGGGTGAGTGGGGCCAAGAATTCGGCCCTGGTGCTCATGGCGGCCTGCCTGCTCACGGAAGATCCGTTACGGCTGCGCAACGTGCCGCCCCTGACGGACATTCAGGGCATGGCCGAGATCCTGGCTTCTCTGGGGGTCGGGGTGCGCCGAGGCAGCGACAGCGTTGAGATGGATGGCTCGGGCCTGAACCAATCAGCCCCGCCCTACGAGCTGGTGAACAGCCTCCGGGCCAGCTTCTTCTGCATCGGTCCGCTGCTGGCACGCCTTGGCATCGCCCGCGTTCCCCTGCCTGGCGGCTGCCAGATCGGCACCCGCCCCGTGGTGGAACACGTGAAAGGCCTGAAAGCCCTTGGCGCTCAGGTCACCATCGAGCACGGCGTGGTGTCCGCGGTGGTGCCTGGACGGGGACATCGCCTCACCGGCGGCCGCATCCACCTGGATTGCCCCAGCGTGGGAGCCACCGAAACGCTGATGATGGCGGCCGCCCTCGCCGATGGCGAGACGGTGATCGAGAACGCCGCCCTGGAGCCCGAAGTGGTGGACCTGGCCGGCCTGCTGCTGGCCATGGGCGCCAAGGTGCGCGGTGCTGGCACCCCCACCATCACGATCGTGGGGGTGGATCGGCTCCACGGCGCCGATTACGCGGTGATCCCCGACCGCATCGAAGCGGGCACGTTCCTGCTGGCCGCCGCCATCACCCGCTCCACCCTTCGGGTGGCCCCGGTGATCCCTGAGCACCTCGGCGCGGTGCTCACCAAGCTGGAAGAAGTGGGCTGTCGCCTGGAGATGGACGGCACCGGGCTCACCATCAGCGCCAGCCAGATCAAGGCCGCTGATCTGCGCACGCAGCCCTTTCCCGGCTTCCCCACCGATCTACAAGCGCCCTTCATGAGCCTGCTGGCCACCGCCCAGGGCACCAGCGTGATCACCGAGAACATCTTTGAAAACCGCCTGCAGCATGTGGCTGAGCTCCAGCGCATGGGCGCCGCCATCCGCATGCAGGGCAACACCGCGTTCGTGGAGGGCGTGAGCCGCCTCAGCGGTGCTCCGGTGCAGGGCAGCGACCTGCGGGCCTCGGCCGCCATGGTGCTGGCCGGTCTGGCGGCAGACGGCATCACCACCGTGCAGGGCCTGGAATTCCTGGATCGTGGCTATGCCGATTTCGAGGGCAAGCTCAAC
>JBIIQU010000050.1:0-6863 GCA_044341905.1 Vulcanococcus sp.
ACCAGCAGGTGGTCGGCGTCGCGCGGGGGCCAGGACAGCGGCAGCACAGGGGGGTGGGGCAGGGGCGTGTCAGCGGTCCACCCTGCGGTTCCATGATGGAAGAAAAGTCCGGACTGTCTCCCTGCAGGCCGGCATGTGTGCTCGTTTGGCCCGTTTTTCCACTCCCCCCGTTGCCGCCCCCGAGGGCGCGGTTGCCGCCGTGGCGGCCACCAGGGCTGGTGCCGAGGCGATTGAGCGCCTTCAGGCCTGGCCGGGGGAGCATCGCGTGGCGGTGGGGCTCTCCGGTGGTGTGGATAGCTCCCTCACGGCAGCCCTGTTGGTGGAGGCCGGCTGGGAGGTGGAAGGGCTCACCCTCTGGCTGATGAGCGGCAAGGGCGCCTGCTGCGCCGAGGGTTTGGTGGATGCGGCCGCCATCTGCGAGCAGCTGGGGGTGCCCCATCACGTGGTGGATTTCCGCGAGCACTTCCAGCAGCAGATCGTGGACTTTCTGGTGCAGGGCTATGGAGCTGGCGTGACGCCCCTGCCCTGCTCCCGCTGCAACCGGGAGGTGAAGTTCGGCCCGATGCTGCGCTGGGCCGCCGAGGAGCGGGGCATTGGCCGCATCGCCACGGGCCACTACGCCCGGGTGCGCCATGGCGCCGTGAGCGAGAACGGCCGCCATCAACTGCTGCGCGGCCTCGATACCCGCAAGGATCAGAGCTATTTCCTCTACGACCTGCCCCAGCAGGCCCTGGCCCAGCTGGTGTTCCCCCTGGGGGAACTCACCAAGGGGGATACCCGCGCCGAGGCCGAACGCCATGGCCTGCGCACGGCCCACAAGCCAGAAAGCCAGGACCTCTGCCTGGCCGATCACCACGGTTCGATGAAGGCATTCCTGGATGCCTACCTGCCCCCGCGCCAGGGCCAGATCGTGCTCACCGATGGCCGTGTGGTGGGCCAGCACGATGGCATCGAGCACTTCACCATCGGCCAGCGCAAGGGGTTGGGGGTGGCCTGGAGTGAGCCCCTGCACGTGGTGCGCCTGGATGGCGCCATGAACCAGGTGGTGGTGGCACCCCGGGCGGAAGCCGCCCGCGCCGATGCCCTCGTGGGGGCGGTGAACTGGGTGTCGATGGCGCCGCCGCAACAGCCC
This sequence comes from Vulcanococcus sp., assembly GCA_044341905.1. Classification (GTDB taxonomy): domain Bacteria; phylum Cyanobacteriota; class Cyanobacteriia; order PCC-6307; family Cyanobiaceae; genus Vulcanococcus. Next base: position 1,133 of record JBIIQU010000050.1, read on the forward strand.
CTGGAGGTGGAGGTGCAGGTGCGCTATCGCAGTGGCCCGGAGCGGGCGCTGCTGACGCCGCTGCCGGCCACGGATGCCGATGGGGCGGCCGGCCGGCCCCACCGCTGCCGCCTGGAGTTCCGCGAGGAGCAGTTCTCGATCACCCCTGGCCAGGCGGCGGTGTTCTACGCCGGTGAGATCGTGCTGGGGGGCGGTTTGATTCAGGCCTGATGGCCTCGGCGACCGCAGTTCGCCCCTACCAGTAGGGATCGCTGGCCTGCTCCACCCGCAGCTCGCCGCTTGGGCTGGCGGGCACGGTGGCGATGCAGGCCCGCACCGTGGTGCCATTCACCTCGATCTCACAGGCGCCGCAGCTGCCACCCATGCAGCCCGTGGGGATGCTCCAGCCCGCTTGGCGAGCTGCGGCGAGCCAGTCGGTGCCTGGGGCTGCCTGGGTGCTGGGGCCGTGGGGCCAGTGGATGGTGATCGAGGCAGAGGGCATGGCCGTGGCGGGGTTCAGGGCTGGAGCAGTGGGGTGAGATCCACGTGGGCTTCAAAGGCATCGGCCAGGCGGTCCAGCAGGGCCTCCCGCTGGCGGCTGTGGTGGGGCTGCTGTTCGGAGAGGGGCGCCAGCCCCTTGCGCTGGCGCAGCTGATTGAGCCAGCGGCGGCGCCAGGGTCCGCTCTCGAACACGCCGTGCAGGTAGGTGCCCGCCACCAGGCCGCCCTGGTCGCCCTGGCTCTGCCACCAGCCGAGGTCGTCATCGGCGGCGAGGGTCCCGGCGCTGGCGGTGGCGTTGGGGCTGATCGACGTGCTGAGGCCTCGATGCAGCTCGAAACCCTCCAGGTCCAGGGCCGTGGGGCCGGCTGGCCACAGGGCCTGGCTGCGGCGTTGGCGCAGGGCTTTGGTGCCGCCGAACTGGGTGTGCAGTGGCAACAGGCCCAGTCCTGCTGCGCTGCAGGGGCCCTGGCCCTGCTCACCACCCTCCAGCCCCTCGGGATCCTGCAGCTGGCTGCCCAGCATCTGCATGCCGCCGCAGATGCCGAACACCTGGCCGCCGGCCTGCACGTAGGCCAGCAGCCCCTCCGCCAGGCCACTGCGGCGCAGCGCCGCCAGATCGCGCAGGGTTTGTTTGCTGCCGGGCACCACCACTGCATCGGGCTGGCCCAGCGCTTCCCCCGGCGCCACCCAGTTCAGCTGCACCGTGGGTTCGGCCTCCAGGGGATCGAGATCGGAGAAGTTGCTGAGGGAGGGCAGCCGCAGCACGGCGATCTCGAGCTCCGCGCCGCGTTTGCGGCCCCGGCGCTCCAGCAGATCGAGGGAGTCTTCCGGGGGGAAGAGCTCATCGAGCCAGGGCATCACCCCCAGCACCGGGATGCCGGTGTGGCTCTCCAGCCAGCGCCGCCCCTCATCGAACAGCTCGCGGCGCCCGCGGAAGCGGTTGATCAGCAGGCCCCGAATCAGCGGACGCTCCACCGGCCGCAGCAGCTGCAGGGTGCCCACGAGCTGGGCGAACACGCCGCCGCGCTCGATGTCTGCCACCAGGAGGCAGTGGGCCCGCAGGAATTGGGCCAGGCGCAGGTTGGTGAGGTCGCGGGATTGCAGGTTCACCTCCACGGGGCTGCCGGCCCCCTCCAGCACCAGCCGCCCGCCCGGTTGATCCGCCTGCAGCTCGCGGAGCCCCTGGCGGATGGCGGCCCAGCCCGGCCGGAACCAGTCGCGGTAGTAGTGCTCGGCCCGGCACTGGCCCACGGAGGCCCCCAGGTGGATCACCTCACTGGTGCTGTCGCCCTGGGGTTTGAGCAGCACCGGGTTCATGGCGCAGCGGGGTTCCTGGCCAGCGGCCCAGGCCTGCAGGGCCTGGGAATAGGCCATTTCGCCCCCGGCCTGATCCACCCAGGCGTTGTTGCTCATGTTTTGCCCCTTGAAGGGCAGGGGCGTCTCGCCGCGGCGGCGCAGCACCCGGCAGAGGGCGGCCGTCATCAGGGATTTACCGGCGCCACTGCTGGTGCCGAGCACCATCAGGGGCCGGGGCGCGCGCATCTGCATCACAGCCGGGGCCGGTAGCGCCGCAGGCTCTCCTGCAGGCGCAGGCCCAGGTTGGCGGCGGGGATGTCCCCCGGCCAGCTCTGCAGCACCTGGCGCCCCAGGGGAGTGAGCCGCACCCGCTCCGTGAGGCCCTGTCCATCCACCTCGCGCCGCAGCACCCCCAGCTGGATCAGCCAGATGAAGTGGTCTTCTGCCCGGGAAGGGTTCAGCCGCTGAAGGCAGAGACGGGCCCAGTCAGCGCTGCTGCAGAGGCTCACGCTGCTGAGGGCCTGGGTGTCCAGTTGTTCGTAGAAGGCCCGCCGGAAGGGCAGGCAGCGCAGGGAGTGGCGGGCCCTGCGCAGGGCTCGCTGCTCGTTGGCGTCCATGGCGGCCGTGGCTTCGAGCCTTGCATGCACTGCCATTGTCTTGCCTCACCCCATCGCCCTGCCGGCCGTGCTGCTGCTCGCCTCCGCCTCCCCTGCCCGGCGCCGCCTGCTGGAGCAGGCGGCGATTCCCCATCGGGTGCAGGTGAGCGGCGTGGATGAAGATGCCATCAACGATCCCGATCCGCGGCTGCTGGTGCAGCGGCTGGCCGAGGCCAAGGCCCGTGCCGTTGTGCAGGCCGGTGCCACGGGCCTCGAATCAGGCTGTCATTCGGTGCTGGGCTGTGATTCGCTGCTGGTGTTTGACGGAGAGGTATTCGGCAAGCCTGCCGACCCCTTCGAGGCCAAGGCGCGCTGGCTGCGGATGGCAGGCGGTTGGGGTGAGCTGATCACTGGCCATTGCCTCATTGCGGGTGGCGATGACACCATCGATGACAACCTTCGCCTCGCCTCGGTGGTAACCCGTGTTCAGTTCGCGCCGATCAGTGCGGCAGAAATTGACAACTATGTGGCGACTGGGGAACCGCTTCAGTGCGCAGGTGGATTTGCTCTGGAGGGGCGGGGTGGCTTGTTGGTGGAGCAGATCGAGGGCTGTTTCAGCAATGTGATCGGATTGAGCCTGCCACTGCTGCGCCGGTGGCTTACTGGCCAAGCAAACTATCAATGAAGCCACCCAAGGTGAGGCCGCTGTTGGGTGCGGCCTGTGGCGTCACAGTGAGAATCCGATCCGACCAACTGAAGCTGATGGTGCGGCCCTGGTCGCGCACTTGCATCGGCCAAGCCTTTCCTTGGGGATCGGTGAGCAAATAAGAGCCACCACGCGGCTTATTGATGCTGTAGCGAGTGCCGTCCTGAAGGCTCACCTCCAGGTTGCGCCCCTGACTGCTTCTGCTGTCGCGCACTTCACAGCTCCCGCGGAACAGCGTCTTGAACCAGCGGGTGATGCTGCACTGGGCGATCCGTGTCTGGCCCCCGCTGCTGGCAGCACTGCCGCTCCCGCCAAACAGCTGGTTGGACAGGGGCCCATCCACCCGTTGCCGGCTCCAGCCGTCACTCCAGCAGGTGCGTGCCATGACATCGCAGGCGCTGCCGTTGCTGAGTTGGAACTGCCTTGGAGGGGCCTGGCCGGCCAGGGTGCGCATGGCGCTTTGTTCGGCAAAGGCCCCGAAATACTCGCGGGTCAGACCGAAGGACAGACCCGCCTGGTCGTAGCAGAGCTGGCCTACGGGATCACACATCACCCCTGATTTGGGGGTCTGCAAACCCTGTAGTCCGTTGTTGGCTGTCGTGCTGGAGGAAGGCAGCGAGCCAAAGAGCTGCTGGGTGAGCTTTGGTGCCACTTGGCCTTTTTGCCAGCCATCGCCCCAGCAGGTGGCTACCGCCACATCACACACCGCGCCGTTGCTCAGCCGGAACGCGTTGCTGGCTGGTCGGTTGCGCAGCTCGCCCATCAGCCGGTTCGCCGCGATGCTTCCGAAGTAGGTCTGGGTGTGACCCACCGACGGACCCTGGCGGTCGTAGCAGGTGGAACTGACTTGGTCGCAGATCACACCGGGTGTGGGGCCGATGATCCCCCCCTGGGATTGGGCCGCGGCAGGAGTCCCCCCGAGGCTGCCGCTCAGCAATCCAGCAGTGAGTAGGCCGATCCAGCTCGCTGGGAGGGCCGTACTCAGGCACAGGTGGGAGTCAGGCAGGGAGGATCGCATCCAATCAAGCCAGGCACTACCGGAAAGCTACGCAGCTTGGAAGCCGGTCGCAATCAAAAAGCCCCCGCCGTGAGGCAGGGGCTTGGAGGTGTGCCTGAGGGACAGCGAATCCCTGGGCGATCAGTCGAGGTCTGGCATGGCCAGGGTGGGCTCGGCCTTGCGATCGATGCCCTTTTCGAAACCGGCAGCAGCAGCGCGGGCGCGGCCGGCGTGCCAGAGGTGACCCACCAGGAAGAAGAAGGCGAGCACGAACTGAGTCGCGGCCAGCCACTGGCGGATGTTCACGAAGTTCACCGAGTTGGGCTCGGTGATGATGCCGCCCACGGAGTTGAGGGAGGCGTTGGGGGCGTGGGTCATGTACTCAGCCGCACGGCGCACTTGCCAGGGCTGAATGTCGTTCTGGAGCTTGTCGAGGCTCAGGCCGTTGGGGCCGCGCAGGGGCTCCAGCCAGGGACCACGGAAGTCCCAGAAACGCATGGTTTCACCACCGAAGATGATCTCGCCCGTGGGGGAGCGCATCAGGTACTTACCCAGACCGGTGGGGCCCATGGCCGAACCGATGTTGGCGCCGAGGCGCTGGTCACGCACCAGGAAGGTGAAGCTCTGGGCCTGGGAGGCTTCGGCGTTGGTGGGGCCGTAGAACTCCGAGGGATAGGCAGTGTTGTTGAACCAGATGTAGGCCGAGGCGATGAAGCTCATGAAGCTCAGGGCGCCCAGGCTGTAGCTCAGGTAGGCCTCACCGTTCCAGATGAAGGCGCGACGCACCCAGCCGAAGGGCTTGGTGATCACGTGCCAGATGCCACCGAAGATCAGGGTGAGACCCAGCCAGATGTGGCCGCCGATGATGTCTTCCATCGAGTTCACCCCGATGATCCAGCCCTCGCCGCCGAAGGGGGCGCGGGTGAGGTAACCGAAGATCACACCGGGATCGAGGGTGGGGTTGGTGATCAGGCGCACATCGCCGCCACCGGGGGCCCAGGTGTCATAGACACCGCCGAAGAACATGGCCTTGAACACCAGCAGCAGCGCACCCACACCCAGAAGGATCAGGTGGTAACCAATGATGTTGGTCATCTGGTTCTTATCGCGCCAATCCTGGGAGAAGAAGGCGGAATAGTTTTCCAGAATTTCGGGGCCGCGCAGGGCGTGATACAGGCCGCCGAGACCAAGCACGGCAGAGCTGATCAGGTGCAGCACACCCACCACAAAGAAGGGGTAGAGGTCGGTGACCTCACCACCGGGGCCCACGCCGTAGCCGAGGGTGGCCACGTGGGGGAACAGGATCAGGCCCTGTTCGTACATGGGCTTGTCGAAGGTGAAGTGGCTCACCTCGAACAGCATCATCGCGCCGGCCCAGAAGACCATCAGGCCTGCGTGAGCCACGTGGGCGCCCAGCAGGCGACCCGAGAGATTGATCAGGCGAGCGTTACCCGACCACCAGGCATAGCCGGTGGAGTCGAGGTCCTTCCCGCCGATCCCGGACAGGGAGGGATTAGAGAGCGTTACCACGGGGCAGAACCTCTTCAGGGAAGACGAAGTTTTCGTGCGGCTGGTCAGCCGGTGCCATCCAGGCACGCAGACCTTCATTCAACAGAATGTTCTTCGTGTAGAAGGTCTCGAATTCGGGGTCCTCAG
>JBIIQU010000051.1:0-6854 GCA_044341905.1 Vulcanococcus sp.
CGCTGGCGGTAAACCGCCTTGATCTGCTCGGGCCAGTCGGGGGCCTGCTCCAGGGCCGCGATGGCACCGGCCTGCAACGCCAGGGACTGGTTGAAATCCACCACCCCCTTGAGCTGGCGCAGGGCCGTGATCAGGGGAGCGGCGCCAATGGCGAAGGCCAGGCGATAGCCCCCGAGGCACCAGCTCTTCGAGAAGGAGAAGAACTCGATGCCGCAGGAGCGCCAGTGCTCACTACGCAGCAGGGCTGGGGCCTCACCATCGAGGGCCAGATCCACATAGGGATTGTCGTGGGCGAACACCAGGCCATGGCGGACGGCCCGGGCGGCGGCCTCATCCACCCAGGCCTGTTGCCCGGTAGTGGCCGTGGGGTTGTGGGGGAAGCCCAGCACCATCAGCTTGAGGGCCTGCCACTGGCTGGGGCTGAGCTGGTCAAAATCGGGCGCAAAGCCTTGCTCGGCACGCAGGCGCAGGAACTGGGGCTGGGCTGAGGCCAGGTGCAGGCCGCCCAGGTGGGAGGGGTAGTAGGGGTCGCAGAGCAGGGCGGCATCGCCGGGATTCAACACCGCCAGGGGCAGGTGGGCCGTGCCCTCCTGGGAGCCCACCAGCAGCAACACCTCGGCCTCCGGATCCACCGCCACCCCGAACCGGCGCTGGGCCCAGGCGGCAACGGACTCGCGAAAGGGGCGGGTGGCGCCGTGGAGGCAGTAGGCCGCACTGGAAGGCGCCCCCAGCTGGGCCCGGATCGCAGCGATGGCCGCCTCCGGCGGCTGGAGATCCGTGGACCCCAGGGAGAGATCGAGCAAGGGGGACAGTCCCTGGGCGGCAGCCCTGGCGACGTAGTGCTGCTTGCGCTGATCGTTGCGGGCGAACACGCCGCTGCCCAGCCTGCCAACCCGCTCGGAAACGACGAAGGGCCGAGACTCAGAGATGGGCATCCAGGAAGGCCTGCAGCTGGGGCTTGGCCATGGCACCTTCGTGGCGAGCCACCTCCTGACCGCCCTTGAACACGATCAAGGTGGGCAGCCCCTGGATCTGCAGTTGGTCGCGGCTGGCGGGGTTGGGATCAGCCTCAAGCTTGCCCACGGCCAGCCGGCCGGCATAGGCGCTGGCGGCCCAGTCCATCATCGGGGCCATCAACCGGCAGGGGCCGCACCACTCCGCCCACACATCCACCAGCACAGGGCCTGTGGCGTCGAGCACCTCAGCTTGAAAGTTGGCGTCTGTGAGGTGGACGACGGACACGGCGATAGCAGCAGTCAGTGGGGCGATTGTATGGAGCGCGTTGCGGCGCCTGCTCAGAGCTTGTCGATGGAGCGCTTGAGCTCCTCGAGATCGGCATCCACCTCGGCCACCTTCACGGGTTCCAACTGGGGCATGGGCTGATCGGGTGCCGGCAGGGCCACAGGAGTGGTGCCGCCGGCCAGTTTCCCCTTGAGGGCGGCCAACTCCGCATCCACCTCGGGGGCGCCTTCCAGGGAGGCGAACTGGCTCTCCAGATCGGCCCCGGCCAGCTCAGCGGCCGCCTGGCTGCGGGCCTCGAGGGCCTGCACCTTCTCCTCCATCTGCTCAAAAGCCGCCATGGAGGAGTTGGTGCCCAGGCTGCCCACGGCACTCTGCAACTGCTCCTGGGCCTGGGCTGCCTGGGCCCGGGCCTTGAGCATGTCTTTTTTGGTCTTGGCCTCGGCGATCTTGCTCTCGAGCGACACCAGGCTCTTCTTGAGCTGGTCCACCTGGCCCGCCTGGCTCTGCAGCTGGGTGTTCAGGGCCGTGGCGGTGTCCTGGCAGGTCTTGCGGCGTCCCAGGGCTTCGCGGGCCAGATCTTCCTCGCCCTTCTTCAGGGCCAGCTCCGCCCGCTCGTACCAGGTTTTGGCCTGGGATTCGGCCTGCTCAGCCTGGTTCTGGATGCGCTTCTGGCTGGCGATGGCAGTGGCCACGGCCTGGCGCAGCTTCACCAGGTCGGACTGCATGTCCGCCACAGACTGATCCAGGATCTTGGCGGGGTCCTCCGCCTTGCTCAGCACCGCGTTGGCATTGGCGCGCACCAGGCGGCTGAGGCGATCGAAGAAGCCCATGGATCGTGGGAAGGGGCAAGATCTCAGGCTAGCCAGGGTTCGCCGCATCCCCACTGCGGGATTGCCGCACCACCAATAGGGTTTCCCCATGGCCATCGCTCCCCGCAACCAAACCCGGCGCCAGGGCGATGTGAACGTGCTGGTGCCAGCACCACGCCCACCGATCAAAGGGATCACCAGCTGCCTGGAGCAGCTGCAGCAGCACTGGAAAGCCGATGGCAGCCTGGCCGCCCTCTGGAACGCCTGGCCCAAGATCGCCGGCCCCCAGCTGGCCCCCCACTGCCAGCCCCTCCAGCTTCGGGGTGGGCGTCTGGTGGTGGGGGCCAGCCATCCGCAGTGGTTGCAGGCCCTGCGCTTCAACAAGCATCAACTGCTCGGGGCGCTGCGGGGTGCAGGCTTCTCCGTGAAAGACCTGGTCTTTCAGCACCACATGGGCCAACCACTGCCGGCGGCAGGCACCGAGCAGGAGGCCCAGGTGTGGGCCCAGCACCCCAGCCGCGTGGACGTGTTCGGCATGGGCAGCTGCCAGGCGTGCGGCCGGCCAGCCCCCAGGGGTGAACTGCAGCGCTGGGGGCACTGCAGCTTCTGCCAGCGGCGGCTGATGGATGAGGGCATCGCCATGGGAACCGCTAGCGACTCGGGCTAGTAGCGCTCGGGCCTGGGCTGCTGCCAATCGGGCCCCGGCACGCCCGCCTGTTGCAGGGCCAGAGCCTGGCGTGCGAGGGCCGAGTGCTGCACCCGCCAGAGGCGATAGAGCCCCTCACTGGCCAACTCCTGATGGGGCAGGCTCCACCAGTACGGCAGCTGGGCCGTGCGCTGATCGATCACCACCAACAGCGTGGCCTGTGGGTGGGGCGCGGAGGGCGTCCAGCCCTCACGACGTTCACGGGCCAGGCGATCACTGAGGTTGATCAGCCCAACCGGTGCAATGCCTTCAAACAGCACCACCTGACGGGTGTAGTAGTGCAAAGAGGGCTTGAGGATGCCCACCATCGCCAGGGGCTCCCTGGGGCGGCGCAGAGTCAGCACATCAGTGGCGATGCGGCGAACCGGCAGCTGGCGCACCCCATCCCCCAGCGCCAACAGCGGCAGGTGGGCCGTGGGCACATAGAGCAAGAACGGCAGTTGCAGACCCAACAGCCAGCCACCGCTCCAGCGGGGCCGCATCAGAGCCACCCCTAGCACCAGGCTGAGGCCAAACCACAGCGCGGCCCGCAGCACGAGGCCACTGGCCAGGAGCTCTGCCGGCAGGGTGGGCAGCTCCGGATCGTTGATCAGCGGGATCCAGCGGGGGGAGACAGCCAGGCCCACCGCCAGCACCGCCACCAGCGCCAGGGTGGCGAGCCGCGCCCAGCGGGGCGGCCGGGCCTGGGCCGCGAGGGCCACCAACAGGGCCGCCGCCGGCGTGGCGGGGATCCAATAGCTGGGTAGCTTGGTGGCGGCCAGGGTGAAGAAGCCCAGCACGGCCAGCAGCCAACAGGCTGCAAACAGCTGCAGCGATTGCTCCGGCGGCAGGCTGGCCCGGCGACAGCGCAGGCTGGCTAGTAGGCCCTGCAGCAGCAGCGGCGTGAACGGCAGCGAAGCCACCACCAGCACGGGCAGGAAAAACCACCAGGGCTGGAGGTGGTTGTTCACCACGCCGGTGAAGCGCTGCAGGTTGTGGTAGCCGAAGAAGCTGTCCCAGAAGGGTTGCCCCTCCACCCACAGCTCCGCGGCGTACCAGGGCACGGCCACCAGGGCCGTGATCAGCAGGCCGGGCCACGGTTTGAGCCGCGCCAGCAAGCGCGCGCCATCAGCCTGGCGCCACACAAACAGGATGAGGGTGAGGACGCAGAGCACCAGGGCCACCGGGCCCTTGGCCAGCACGGCCAGGCCCAGCACCGCCCAGGCCAGCCACCAACGGCAGCGGGCGGGCTCTGCCGCCGCGTAACCACGCCAGAACAACAACAGGGTGATGGCGAGGCAAGCACTGAAGAGGGCATCGCTCACGGCGATGCGGCTCCACAGCAACACCAGGGGCGAGAGCCCAAACGCCAGCGCCGCACTGAAGGCGGTGATGGTCACCTGCTGGCGCCCCTGGGGCCAGCGCAGCAGCGTGGCCGCCAGGCTGAGCATCACCGCCAGGCTGCTTAGGGCCGAGGGCAAGCACGCGGCCCAGGTGCCCAGCGGATTCCATCTCTGCTGGCCAGGAAGCAGGTAGCCCAGCCCCATCAGCCAGTACACCAGGGGCGGCTTGTCGTAGCGGGGCAGGCCATTCACCCGGGGGGTGAGCCAATCGCCGGTTTCGGCCATGGCCCGCGCCGAGGCGGCAAACAGGGGTGGGGTTTCATCCACCAGGCCGGTGCTGCCCAGCTGCCACACAAACAGCACCAGGCCGCAGACCAGCACCCCCAGCAACACCGTCAGCACCTGCCGGCGGGAGGCCGGTTGTGGCGGGTGCTGCTGCTCAGTCACCAGGGCCTATGCCAGGTGATGCGACCCTATCGCCCGAGACGGCGACAACCCACCCTGCAGCCAGGCCTCGAGGCGAGCGGCAAAGGCCTGGCGCGAGGCATGCCGCTCCACCCACGCCCGGCAGCCACGACGATCCAGGGCCGCCGCCGCCTGGGCTGCATGGCCTAGGGCCGCCACGTCGTCGGGCTCCACCAGCAGACCATTCACCCCCGGCTCCACCAACTCCCCGGGACCGCCCCGGCGATACGCCACCACCGGCACACCACAGGCCATGGCCTCCACCACCACGTTGCCGTAGGCCTCATTCCACTTGGGCGTGTTGAGCAGGGCCCGGCAGCGGCCCAGCTGCCGCTGGAGCTCCGCCGTGGGCAGGAACCCCCGCCAATCCAGCGTGCCGGCGGGCACCGAGGCCTCCACCGCCGCCGCGTAGGCCGCATCTTCCACCAGCCCCCACACCGCCAGCCGTTCCCCCAGCAGGGCGGCGGCGGCGGCCGCATCCTCCAGCCCCTTTTCCGGAGCAATCCGGCCCACCCAACCCAGCAGCGGTTCGGGCTCTGCGCAGAAGCTGTAGGCCTCCAGATCAAACCCATTGCCCACCACCACCGGCCGGCTGGGCAGGCTGAAATCCCCGGCCTGGGCGTGGGTGTGGAAGGCCAGGCGGCGCTGATCCCAGGTGGCCACCTCAGCGATCACGGCATCCATGGCCGCAGACACCGAGCCCATGCTCACCAGGTGAAAGATCGGCACCGCTGCCGTGGAGGTGAGCCAGAAGGGCAGCCAGTCGTAGGCCAGGTTGAGCACCGCATCGAAGCGCTCGCCAGGGGCAGCCTCCAGGGCCCGCCGCCAGAGGTTGGCCAGCAGTCCGCCGGCGGGCAGGGTCACGGGCGCGTCACGGCCCTGGTGCTGACAGCTGGGCTGCAGGGCACCGGGGCAGGTCCACAGGGCGGCCCCCGCGCAGGCCGGCGACAGCTCCGATCCCTCCGCCGCCAGCACGGTGAGCTGGTGCCCCCGCTGCAGCAGGCCCGCCACCAGGCCTGTGAGGGTGAGCTCCACCCCGCCGCCACGGCCACTGCCCAGAGGCCCCACCGGGGTGCTCACCACCAACAGCTTCATCAGGGCGCCTCCCAGAGCTGCTGGCGTCGGTTGATCAGCACCACACTCCCGAGCGCCAGCGCCGCTCCTAGCCATTGCAGGGGCCGCAGCTCCTCCCCCAGCAGCACGAGCCCACAGAGCAAGGCAAACATCGGCGTCAGGAACGTGAGCGAGCTGAAACTGGTGAGATTTTCCTGGTTGGCAAACCAGAAGAAGAGTCCGTAAGCCAGGGCACTGCCCATCAGGGCGGCATAGGCCATCAGGCCCCACTCAGCCCCACTCCAAGTGGGCCAGAAGGCTGGAGCCCCTGGATGGAAGAGCGGCGCCACGGCGGAGGCCGCAAGCAGCGGCAATCCCCCCAGCACCATGTGCCAACCCGTCACCGCCACCGGATCGCTGTGGCGGCAGGCATAGCGGCTGAGCACGGTTCCGAAGGCCATGGCCAGGGCTGCACCGAGCATCCACAGTTCGCCGTGGCTCCAGGCCCGTTCCCCAATGGCCTCTGGGCCCATCAGCCACCACTGCTGCAACAGCGGAAGAGGCAGCCCCAGACACAGGATCCCCGCCAGGCCCAGCAACAGGCCCAGCCAGCCCACGGGGTTGATCGCCTCGCCAAACAGGCTGCGGGCCAGCAAGGCCACAGCCAGGGGCTGGGAATCAATCAACACCGATCCCAATCCGGCCCCAGTGCCCTCGAGGCCCCGGGCCAGCAGCCCCTGAAACGCGGTGGCATCCACCAGGGCAAACAGAAGCAGCCAGAGGCGATCCCGGGGGTCCACCCCCGGCGAGCGCCGCCACAGCGCCGCCGCCAGCAGCAGCACCAGCCCTGCCGGCAGGAGCCGCATCCAGGCCAGGGTGAGCGGGCCGCTGCCAGCCAGCAGGGGCTTCATCGCCGCCATGGCCGTGCCCCAGAGGGCAAACGGCAACACCATCAGCAGCCAGCGCAGCATCACCAGCCCAAGCCGCCTACAGGCACCTTTTTAAGATCCATTCACTGCACAGTGCATCAATGGCCTGGCCCTGGCGACGCAAGTCCCGCCGCAAACTGGCGCGAATCGCCATCGAGGGGCCCATTGCCGGCCCCACCCGGGAGCGGGTGCTCAAGGCATTGCGGGAGGTGGAGCAGCGGGAATGCCCCGCCCTGCTGCTGCGCATCGACAGCCCGGGCGGCACCGTGGGCGACAGCCAGGAGATCCACGCCGCCATCACACGGCTGCGCAGCAAGGGCTGCCGGGT
>JBIIQU010000052.1:0-6759 GCA_044341905.1 Vulcanococcus sp.
GCCCCGCGATCTCATTCAGTATTTGGCCGGGCGCTTCACCTCCAACATCCGGGAGCTGGAGGGGGCCCTCACCCGGGCCGTGGCCTTCGCCTCGATCACCGGCCTGCCGATGACGGTGGAATCGGTAGCGCCGATGCTCGATCCCTCCGGTGTGGAGGTGGAGGTGACCCCCGCCCAGGTGTTGAACAAGGTGGCCGAGGTGTTCGGCGTAGGGGTGGAGGAGATGAAAAGCCCCAGCCGCAAGCGGGCCGTCAGCCAGGCCCGCCAGGTGGGCATGTACCTGATGCGTCAGGGCACGAACTTGTCGCTGCCGCGCATCGGCGAGGCCTTCGGCGGCAAGGATCACTCCACGGTGATGTATGCCGTGGAGCAGATCGAGAAGAAGCTGGGTGCGGATCCACACCTGGGTCGTCAGGTGCAGCAGGTGCGGGATCTGCTGCAGATCGACTCGCGCAAGAAGAAATAGCGCCCTACTGGGTGATGGGCTCGCTGCGGTCGAGGCCTTCCACCTCACCGGCAAACACACGGCTGGCGGTGATGTCGTCGGCCTCCAGGGTCATCAGGTCGAGCTTGGTGATCCCCATGCCGGCCATGCGATTGAACAGGCGATTGGCCTGGCGCATCCGGGCCCTGTCAATGGCATTGCGGATCGAGCGGGCATTGGCGAAGAACGGCAGCTGCATGCGCCGTTGGATGTACTCAGCAAAGGCCGCTGTGGCTTCTTCGCTGAAGCGGTAGTTTTCCGCCGCCAGGATCAACTTGGCAATCGCCAGCAGCTCTGAAGCGCTGTAATCGGGGAAGTCGATGTGGTTCGCCACCCGCGAGGAGAGGCCCGGGTTGGACTGGTAGAACACGTCCATCCGGTCTTTGTAGCCCGCAAAGATCACCACCAGATCGTCGCGGTTGGCCTCCATCACCTGCAGCAGGATCTCGATCGCTTCGGCGCCGTAGTCGCGCTCGTTCTCCGGGCGGTAGAGGTAGTAAGCCTCATCGATGAACAGCACCCCGCCCATCGCTTTCTTGAGCATCTCCCGGGTTTTCGGGGCGGTGTGGCCGATGTATTGCCCCACCAGATCGTCGCGGGTGGCGGTCACCACGTGACCCTTGCGCACGTAGCCGAGGCGGTGCAGGATCTGGGACATGCGAGCCGCCACCGTGGTTTTGCCGGTGCCTGGCCGCCCGGTGAACGACATGTGGAGGCTGGGGGCCGTGGTGGCTAGGCCCACCTGTTTGCGGGCCCGTTCCACCACCAGCAGGGCCGCAATCTCACGGATGCGGGTTTTCACCGGCCGCAGGCCGATCAGCTCCTGGTCCAGCTGCTGCAATACATCCTGAACCTCGGCCCCCTCGAAGGCCTCCTGCAGGTTCACCGGGGTGTCGTCCGGGGACACTGGTGGATGGTCCGGTGGCTCAGAGGAGGCCATCGATGGCCGCAGCAAAGGCGTGATCCACAGCGCCGATGGGCTCGTTGTCTGCCTCAGACCGCAGGGTGATGTTCACGTAGGTGCGGCCAAAGCTGATGTCCGGATAGCGCCCCTGCTGCTCGCAGAAGTCGTTGAGGCGATCCAGGAAATCGCGGTTGGCGGCGTAGTCGGCGAAATCGATGCGCCGTTCCAGCCATTCCACCCGGTCGGGCTTGGGCCTGGGGTTCCACTGGTGATCCATGGCTGTGAACTTACGTCGCCGCCAGGCAGTCGGTGCGGCCTGCGGCCAGGCGTGTGGCCCAGCTCTCGGCATAGGCCCGATTGGCGGCCTGCTGCTGGGGATCCCCACTCTCCAGGGGGTGGGGCATGGTGCCGTTGATGGCCGCGTTGGTAACGCAGAACATCGACTTCTGGAAGCTCATGCAGATCTTCACGTGCACGTCGCCCTCACCCCGGGTGCGCTGGCGATACCAGTCGTGCAGGGCCTGGGGCAGGTGCCGGTACATGTCCTGCATCAGCAGGCTGGGGGGGATGCCGGCTCCCATGGTGGGCAGTGGATCGGCGTAGAGCGCTCCGTAGGCGAACTGGCTCTGGTCGTGGGAGATGGCCTGGGCCTGGGCATTGAAGCTCACGGTGCCCAGGAAGGGCATGCCCCGCAGGAACACGGCCTCCACATAGGGCACGGCCACATCGGCCAGGAAGCTGAGGCCAGCCTCTGGGGGCAGCACCCAGAGCCGTTCTGCGCCGATAGTCACCGCGTAGGTGATCGGGTTGGCGGCGGCGGCCACCAGCCCCTGCTTGATGAACTCCACCACCTGGGCGATGGTGCGAACGCGGCCATCCCGTTCGGCGGCGGCCAAATCGAGGAACAGATCACTCATCACCCGCCAGAACTGGCCCAGGGCATGGGTGGTGGCAGCGGAGCGGATCAGTTCGGGAATGAAGTTCGGAAAGAGGGGATTGAGCACCGCCAGCAGGGGATCCCTGGCTTTGGCCCGCACGATGGCCGCGCAGTTGGCCTTGAAGGCCTCGCTGTCGAAGTAGGCATCCATGCCACCGGTGGCGTGCCACAGCATGGCTTTCTGGCAGTACTCGGCGTACTCAAAGTTGATCCGGTCGTGGGTGACATGGCGCCACCACTTGCCCAGGTTCAGATCGCCATCAAAGAAGCGGAACACTGGGAAGGGATTGAGGAACTGGCGCTCCGCCTGGAAGATCAAGTTGATGCTGTAGGCATCGAGCACCACGCCGTAGCTCTCCAGCACCCCCACCACTTCCAGCAGGTGGTCATCGCTCTGCTCGAGCAGGGTTTGGCCCTGCAGCAGCCGCTCGGCCAGCTGCTCCATGGTGGGCATCAGCACGGGGGTGGTCATCAGCTGATCAGGCTCCCGGAGGCTATGGCGGCCACCAGTTCAGGCATCTGGGCCATGGCGGTGGTGGTGGCTTCCCCCAGTTGGGCCAGGCCGCCAGGCACCAGGCCCACCACAACCACCAGGGCGGTAAGTACCAGGGAGGGCAGCTGCTCCACCAGGGGAACCCTGGGGAGCTGCACATCGATCGGCGCGATCCGCTGGCCCGTTGGTGTGGTGGCGGGCAGGGCGGGCTGGATCGCCAGGCGTCCGAAGAAGGCCCTGTTCACCAGCAGCAGGAAATACACGGCGGTGAGGCCAGAGCCCACCATCGAGAGCAGGGTGGGCAGGGGGTAGGCCACAAGACTGCCGCGGAACACCAGAAACTCGGAGATGAAGCCCGCCATCCCGGGCAGGCCGGCGCTGGCCATCACGCCCATGATCATCAGCGAGCCGGTGAGGGGCAGGCCCCGTTGCGGGTTGAGCAGGCCGCGCAGCACCTCGAGATCGCGGGTGCCTGTGGTGCGGTACACCACGCCCACCAACAGGAACAGCAAGGCCGAGATCAGGCCGTGGCTCACCATCTGAAACACCGCACCCAGCAGGCTCACCGGTGTGGCCGCGGCTGCGGCCAGCAGCACATAGCCCATGTGGCCCACGGAGCTGTAGGCCACCATCCGCTTCATGTCGCGTTGGGCAATGGCCGCCAGGGAGCCGTAGAGCACCGAAATCGCAGCCCAGATGGCCAGGTAGGGCCCCATCCGCGCCCAGGCTTCAGGGAACAGCCCCAAGCAGAAGCGCAACAGGCCGTAGGTGCCCAGCTTCAGCAGCACGCCGGCTAGCAGCACCGACACGGGGGTGGACGCCTCCGTGTGGGCATCCGGCAGCCAAGTGTGGAAGGGGAAGAGGGGGATTTTGATTCCGAAACCGATCAGCAGAGCTCCCATCAGGATCAGCTGGGTGCCCATGCCCAGCTGCTGGCTCAGCACTGGGGTGAGGCTGAAATCCACCTGGCCGGTGACCAGGGCCAGGCCCAGGAAGGCGCCCAGGATCAGCATGCCGCTCACGGCGGTGAAGATCAGGAACTTGGTGGCGGCGTAGGCGCGGTTGGCACCCCCCCACACGGAGATCAGCAGCCAGAGGGGGATCAGCTCCAGCTCGTAGAAGAGGAAGAACAGCAGCAGGTTCTGGGCCAGAAACGCACCATTCACGGCACCGCTGATCACCAGCAGCAGGGCGAAATAGAGCTTGGGCTTCTGGCTCACGCTGCCGGAGGCAAACGCCGACACAAAGGTGAGACCGGCGTTTACCAGCAGCAACGGCATTGACAAGCCGTCAACACCGAGGCGGTAGTTCAGCCCCAGGCTTTGCACCCAGTCGAGCGATTCGCCCATCTGCATGCCACTGAGGGCGGGATCAAATCCGGCCAGGACCCAGAGGCTCCAGGCCAGTTGCAGGCCGAGCACCACGAGGGCGCCACGGCGCACCTGCTCGGGTCCGGGATTGCCGGGCCACAGGGCCAGGCCCAGGGCGCCCAGGAGTGGAATCAGCAGGAGAGGACTGAGCATCATGGTCAGCCGAACACCCAGTTGAGTGAAGCCAGCAGCAGTACCACGGCCATCAGGGCAGTGAGCACGTAGGTCTGGGTTTGGCCGCTGACGCTCAGCTTGAGGCCATCGGCGGACACCAGGGAGAAGCGGCCGAGGCGGTTCACAAAGCCATTCACCACCACCTGGTCCACCCAGTTGGTCAGGCGGGCCATGCCCGACACCAGGTTCACGATGGTGAGGCGGTAGAAGCGATCGGTGTAGAAGTCGAAGGCCAGCAGGTCTTGCAGGAAGCGCACGGGTTTCAGCAGGGAGCGCGCATAGCTCTTGTGCACCGGCAACAGGCAGGCCACCAGCACACCAGCGGCGCTGCTGCCGATCACGGTCGCCGCCACGGCTGGTGAGAAGGAGTTGATGCCGGGCACCGGGTTGAGCTTGGTGAGCAGGGCCGGGGTGAGCACCACCACCACCGAGAGCGCCACCATTGGCAGGGCCATCTGCCAATTCACCTCAGGTGCGCGTTTGGTTTTGGGTTGGGGCGTTCCCAGGAACACCTGGCGATACACCCGGGTGAGGTTCCAGGCCATCAGTGCATTGGTGGCGAGAAATACGGCAGCAAACAGCGGAGCCTGCCGCAGCAACACATCGGTGGCGAGGCCGAAACACCAGAAGCACCCCAGGGGCAGCAGGCCGGTGAGGCCGGCACCGGCCACTAGATACGCACCGGTGGTTGCCGGCATCCGACCACCCAGGCCCCCCAGTTCGGTGATGTCCTGGCAGTTGGTGGTGGCGATCACGCTGCCCACGCTCATCATCAGCAGGGCCTTGGCCACGGCATGGGCAAACAGCAGCAGCAGCGCCAGGGAGGGCAACTGCAGGGCAATGGCGATGAACACCAGGCCCATGTAGCTGGTGGTTGTGTACGAGAAGGCCCGCTTCATATCCACCTGGGCGATGGACACCAGCGATCCCCCCAGGGCGCTGATGCTGCCGATCGTGAGCAGCACCGAGGTGGCGATGGGCGATTGCTGCAGGATCGGCATCACCTTGAGCAGCACCAGGGCGCCGCAGGTCACCACCACCGAATTGCGCAGGATCGAAGCCGGGTTGGGACCCTCCATGGCCTCATCCAGCCAGAGGTGCATGGGGAACTGGGCGCACTTGCCGGTGGGGCCTGCAATCAAGCCGAGGCCCAGCAGGGTGGCAGCCAGGGGAGAGAGGGAACCGCTCGCGGCCCACTCATATAGATGGTTGAAATCCATGCCACCGGCCCAGGCGGAGAGGGCCACCACGCCCATCAGCAGCAGCACATCACCCACCCGTTTGGTGAGGAAGGCATCGCGGGCGGCGGTGACCACCAGGGGCTGGGCATACCAGAACCCCACCAGGAGGTAGGTGGAGAGGGTGAGCATCTCCAGCAGGAAGTAGCTGATGAACAGCGAGCCGCTGATCACCACGCCGCTCATGGCTCCCTCGAAGAAGCCCACCAGGGCGTAGAAGCGTGCCAGGGAGAGCTCCTTGTCCAGGTAGCCCAGGCCAAAGAACTGGCCCAGCAGGGACAGGGAGGTGACCAGCTCCAGGGCGATCAGGTTGGTGGGGGAGAGGTCGAGGGAAATGGCCAGGTGCAGATCGGCCACCTGCAGCCACTCGAACGACAGGGCCTGGGGCCCGGTCTGGAACACCTCCCGCATGGCGACGCTGCCATGCACAAAGGCCAGCAGGGTGGCCAGCAGATTGAGGTAGGCCGCCGGTCGCGGCCCGTTGCGCTTGATCCAACCTGCGGCCCAGGGCAGGGACAGCACTACGCCGCTGAATCCGTAGAGGGGGATCAGCCAGGCGAACTGCAGCGGCAGGGGGAGGGCAGGGGTCAAGCGGTGTGCAATGGGCGGCCCGTCAAGACGGGGTCTTGGCGGCGGAATCTAAGCAAGAAAGGCCCCGGCACGGATCAGCCGACCGGGGCACTGTTGCGCTGGCTTGCCTGGGGCACCCGGGGCAGACCCTTTCGGTTCAGAAGGTGGCCCGCTGGTTCGGGTTCCGCCGTGCCAGGCGGTTGGCGCTGTAGGCGCCGTAGCCACGGCTGCGGCCACCACCGAGTTCCCGCAGCCAGGCATCCAGCTCCTCGCCGTGGTGCTGTTCCTCGTCCCAGAGGCTCTGGAAGAAGGCGGCGTTGGCCTCGTCCCGAATCACGGCGCAGAAGCGGGTGGCTTCGGCGTAGTGGTTGATCAACTGGGTTTCCAGCACGGCGTTGTGCTCGAGCAAGCCCACCAGGTCAGGCGCATGGGTCACGGCCTGCAGCTGGGAAGCAGCAGGAGCCACTCCCAGGGAGAGCATGTGCTGCACGATCCGCTCGGCGTGCTGCATCTCCTCCACCGTTTCCTCGCGAAAACGATCGGCGGCAGCCTTATCGCCCCAGAGCTCCACGAGGGAGGCCTGGGTCAT
>JBIIQU010000053.1:0-6739 GCA_044341905.1 Vulcanococcus sp.
CATCAAGCTGGCGATGGTGCAGTTGCACCACCAGCTAGCGGCCAGCGGCCTGCCGGCCCGCCTGCTGCTGCAGGTGCACGACGAACTGGTGCTGGAGGCAGCTCCGGAAGCCCTGGAGGAGGTGCGGGCGCTGACGCGTGAAACCATGGAGCGCGCCGTCGAGCTGGCCGTCCCCCTTGTGGTGGAGACCGGCATTGGCCCGAACTGGATGGAAGCGAAATGACCCTGCGCCTCACCAACACCCTCACCCGCCGCGTTGAGGAGTTCCTGCCGCTGCAACCGGGCCAGGTGAGCATCTACTGCTGCGGCGTCACGGTGTACGACCTCTGCCATCTGGGCCACGCCCGCAGCTACATCGCCTGGGATGTGTTGCGCCGCTACCTGCTGTGGAGCGGCTACCGGGTCACGTTCGTGCAGAACTACACCGATATCGACGACAAGATCCTGGGCCGCGCCGCCGCTGAGGGCAGCTCCATGGAGGCGGTAAGCGAGCGCAACATCGACGCGTTCGTGGCCGATATGGCGCGGCTCAACATTCTGCCGCCCGATTCCATGCCCCGGGCCACCCGCAGCCTGGATGCCATCCGCCAGCTGATCGGCGAACTGGAGGCCAAGGGTGCCGCCTATTCGGCTGATGGCGATGTGTACTTCGCCGTGATGAAACATGCCGGCTACGGCAAGCTCAGCGGCCGCGATCTCTCCGAACAGCAAGACAACGCCTCCGGCCGTGTCGCCTCCGAGGAAGAGGCTCGCAAGCAACACCCGTTCGATTTCGCCCTCTGGAAGGGCGCCAAGCCCGGCGAGCCCAGTTTCCCCTCCCCCTGGGGCCCCGGCCGTCCCGGCTGGCACATCGAGTGTTCGGCGATGGTGCGCGAGGAACTGGGCGACACGATCGACATCCATCTCGGCGGCGCCGATCTGGTGTTCCCGCACCACGAAAATGAGATCGCCCAGTCCGAGGCGGCCACCGGCCAGGAACTGGCCCGCTACTGGCTGCACAACGGCATGGTGAATGTGGGCGGCCAGAAGATGAGCAAATCGCTCGGCAACTTCACCACCATCCGCGGCCTGCTGGATTCCGGCGTGTCGCCGATGACCCTGCGCCTGTTCACCCTGCAGGCCCATTACCGCAAACCGCTCGACTTCACCGCCGAAGCCCTCGAGGCCGCCGCCACCGGCTGGAAGGGTCTCAACGCCGCCCTCGGCCTGGTGGCCAGCGCAAGCGCCACGGCCACCGCCACCCCTCCCGAGCGGCTTCCCCCGGAACTCGCCGCCGCCCGCGCGCGCTTTGCCGCCGCCATGGACGACGACCTCAACACCTCCGCCGCCCTGGCGGTGCTGTTCGAGCTGGGCAAACCCCTGCGCTCCCTCGCCAACCGCCTGGAGCGCGGTGACGCCGCCGCCGCTGCCGAGGCCACCAGCCCAACCCTCGCCGCCCAGGGGCAGCTGCTGCTGGAGCTCGCCGGCGTGCTCGGCCTCCAGCATGAGCTCCGCTCCACCGATGCCAGCCCCAGCGGCAGCACCATCCCCTCGGAGACAGAGATTGAAGCCCTGATCGAGCAACGCCGCAGTGCCAAAGCCGCCAGGGATTTCAGTCGGGCCGATCAGATTCGAGACCAACTCCGCAGCCAGGGAATCGAACTGATCGACAGACCTGGTGGGAACTGCGAGTGGTTGCGTTCAGACACCAGTGGTGGCTGATCTCATCCATCCTGAGTGCCACAACCGCACCCACCAATGGGCAGAGCCACTCCCTCGCTTGCCTTCAGCGCGATCCTGGGCCTCACGATCCCAGCCGGGCTCCAGCTGATCGCCGCACCGGCAGCAGCACAACCAGCCCCTGAGCAGCGATCCTCTGCTGACCAGGACAGCCAGCGCTACATCGGGGTTTGGGCCCTCACCGACAGCAACAACACCCTGTTCAACGTGCGCATCAACCCCGGTGGGCGGGCCGTGAGCACCATTGGTACCGCCGGGGTGCCCATGGCAGGGGCGGGCCGGCTCAAGGCCTCCCAGTTCCGCGAACTGGGGCGCTGGACACCCTGGGGCAATGGCGTCCGCATCGACTACAACAACGGCTGGACCGACTGGATCTATGTCAGCCCCAGTGGCATGGCCCAGTCCTCCTGGCAGCCAGGACAAGCGCGCGGCGAGCGGCCCATCAACTTCGGCCCGGCGGTGAAGCTGAGCGGCCTCGCAGCCGATGCAGTGGGCGTCTACAGCTTTCCGCCGGCACAGGCGGAGCTCAGGCCCTACACCGCCACCCTGCTGTCCAACGGCCTGGCCTTCAACAACATCGACGACCAGGCTGGCGGTGTCTGGCGCCTCAACGGCTCCACCGTGGTGATCGATTGGATCAGTGGCTGGCGCACCAGCATGAGCCTGGCCACCGGATCACGGCTGCAACTGCGCCACTGGGCTCCCGGCAGTGATCGCAATGGCCCACCCACAGGCGGCATTCGCCAGGCCGCAGCCATCGAGTAGCGCACCCAGCCCAGTCAGGGCCTGGCCTGATCGCGCATCAACGTTTCGATCTTGCGGATGCGGGTGGCCGTGGTGCTCCACACCTCCTTCTGGAAGCCCGGCTCGCACTGCTCCACCAACTGCTCGATCGGCTCCCCCCGCTCGAACGCATCCCAGAGCTGCCGTTCCAACCTGGCGCGCTCAATGAAATTCCAACGCTGCAACCAGCCCGCCATGCACCGTCCTCCTGCACTGGGCCCAGTGTGACCGCCTGGCGGTGTTGGCTGCGCAAGGCATCGATGCTTTGGCAAGTGGGAAACTGACCCCACTTGCTGCGGCGCCGTGAAAGCCCTCTCCGTGTTGGGATCCACCGGCTCAATCGGCACCCAAACCCTCGAGATCGTGGAGGAGTTCCCCGATCGCTTCAAGGTGGTGGCCCTCACGGCGGGCAACAACCTCGAGCTGCTGGTGGAGCAGATCTGCCGCCACGCGCCCGAAGTGGTGGCCCTGGCCAACGGCGAGCGCGTGGCCGAGTTGCAAGCCAGGCTCAACGCCCTTGAGCCCGCAGCCCGGCCGGCCCGCCTGCCGGAACTGCTGGGGGGCAGCGATGGCCTCTGCGCCGCTGCCGCCTGGCCCACGGCCGATCTGGTCGTCACAGGCATCGTGGGCTGCGCGGGCCTGCTGCCCACCCTGGCCGCCATCAAGGCCGGCAAGGATCTGGCCCTAGCCAACAAGGAAACCCTGATCGCCGCCGGGCCGGTGGTGTTGCCCGAGCTGGCGAAATCGGGCTCGCGGCTGCTGCCCGCCGATTCCGAGCACTCCGCCATCTTCCAGTGCCTGCAGGGCACCCCCTGGGCCGACACGGCTCGGCTCTCCACCGGTGTCCCCACCCCCGGTTTACGCCGCATTCAGCTCACCGCCTCCGGTGGTGCCTTCCGCGACTGGCCCGCCGCCGATCTCCACAAGGCCACCGTGGCCGATGCCACCAGCCACCCCAACTGGAGCATGGGCCGCAAGATCACGGTGGATTCGGCGAGCTTGATGAACAAGGGCCTCGAGGTGATCGAGGCCCACTACCTGTTCGGCCTCGACTACGACCACATCGAGATCGTGATCCACCCGCAATCGATCATTCATTCGATGGTGGAGCTGGCCGATTCCTCGGTGCTGGCCCAGCTCGGCTGGCCCGACATGAAGCTGCCGATCCTCTACTGCCTCAGCTGGCCCGAACGCCTGGAAACGCCCTGGCGCCGCCTGGATCTCACCGAGGTAGGGCAGCTCAGCTTCCGCGCCCCCGACCCGGCCAAATATCCCTGCATGCAGCTGGCCTATGCGGCCGGCCGCGCCGGCGGCACCATGCCGGCGGTGATGAACGCCGCCAACGAGCAGGCCGTGGCCCTCTTCCTCGAGGAACAGATCCACTTCCTCGATATTCCCCGCTTGATCGACGTGGTGTGTGATCGCCACCAGCCCGACCTCACCGCCGCCCCCTCTCTGGACGATGTGCTGGCCGTGGACGCCTGGTCCCGTCAGGCGGTGCGTGAGGCTGCAGCCCGGCTCAACGCTCGTCCCACCGCCACACTCCCGGCTTGAGCCACCGCCAGTGATCTCCCACCACCTGCTGCTCTGCGCCACCCCCGCCAAGGCGCTCTGCTGCCCCGATCCAGCCGTGGGGGCCGCCAGCTGGGACACCCTCAAGCGCCTCGTTCGGGAGTGGGGCCTGGAGGATCCGCAACGGGCTGAAGGGATCGTGCTGCGCACCAAGGCCGATTGCCTGCGCATCTGCGCCGAGGGGCCCATCCTGCTGATCTGGCCCGAGGGCATCGTCTACGGCGGTGTCACCCCAGAGCGCCTCGAGCGCATCCTGCGGGAGCACGTGATCGATGGGCAGCCCATCGACTCCTGGATCCTGGAGCGCCGGCCCTTCAAGGCCCTGGCACTGGGAGCACAGCCAGCGGAACCCCCAGGAGCTGGCGGAACCAGCGGGCCGTGAGCCGGTCGCCCCAGTTGCCCTCGGGGCCATCGCACACGGCATGGAAGCCGTTATGCCCCCCCCGGTCCGTGAGCAGCACCTGCAGAACTCCCCGCTCCGCCACCTGCTGCGCGGCGGCCACGGGCACCCAGGGATCGTCCTTGGCGTGCACCAGCAACAGCGGGGGTAATGGCGCCGTCTGGTGCAGCAACCGCTGCAGGGGGCTGGCCGCGGCGTAGTAGTGCTCCACAGAGCTGTAGCCCCAGCGCGGGGCGGTGATGGCGGCATCGAAGGCACGGATGGTGTGGGGTCCGCCGCCGGCCCGCAAGGCCTGCTCCTCGCCAGGATCGATGCCGAAGGGATCCGCCAGGGTTTGGGCCACCAGGCGCTTGAGCAGCCAGCGCTGGTAGATGCCGTTGCGGGGCCGCTCGATCTGCTGGGAACAGGCGGCCAGATCCAGCGGACTGCTGATGCACACCAGCCCATCGAGCCCGCCCGGCTCCTCCAGCAGGGCGTTGAGCAGCATCGTGCCCCCCAGGGAAATGCCCATGCCCAGCAGCGGCCGCCGCGCCGCCAACGTCCGGGCATGGCGCAGCACAGGCAAGAGATCGGGGTTGCAGCTGGCCGCATAGGTGCCCGGAGCCAGGTGGCGGCCCGGGTCGGCCCCGCGCAGGTTCAAGCGCAACACGCCAAAGCCGGCCTGCTGCAGGGCCCAGCCCATGCGCCGCAGGCCCTCGCGCTCGCTGGAACCGCCGAGCCCATGCAGCAGCACCACCAGTCCCAGGGGCTCCTGATCCCCGGCCGGACGGTCCTGCAGGGCCAGCAGGCCATCATCGCCACCCACGGCAATCTCCAGGGGCAGGCCGGTATCCGGTGGCAGGGCCACCGGCCGCAGGGTGTCGCGCAGGGTCTGAAGATCGCCGTTCCACCAGGGAGCCCGGGGCCGGAACGGCGCCAAGCCCAACTGGTGAGGAAGCATCAGCGGCCGGCGGTCACCGGCACCTTACCCACGCCAAGCGTGCGCAGTTCAGCGGTGAGCTGCTGCAGCACCGCCTTGGCATCGCCGAACACCATCGAGGTGTGGGGCAGCTCGAACAGGGCATTGCGGATGCCGGAATAGCCCGCCCCCAAACTGCGCTTCACCACGAACACCGAGCGGGCCTGGTCCACCTCCAACACGGGCATGCCATACAGCGGGCTGTTGGGATCGGTCTTGGCGTGGGGGTTCACCACGTCGTTGGCGCCCAGCACGATCACCACATCGGTGCGGGGGAAATCGGGGTTGATGGCCTCCATCTCGATCAGCTGCTCGTAGGGCACATCGGCCTCGGCCAGCAGCACATTCATGTGGCCTGGCATCCGCCCGGCCACCGGGTGAATGGCGTAGGCCACCTCGATGCCGGCGCTCTCCAGCAACCGGGCCAGCTCCTTGAGGCTGTGCTGCGCCTGGGCCACGGCCAGGCCATAACCGGGCACAAACACCACCCGCTCTGCCGCCTCCAGGGTGAGGGCGCATTCCTCGGGGGAACAGGAGGTCACGCGGCTGTAGCTCTGGTCGTCGCCAGCCGCCTCAGCACCACCGCCGCCAGAGGGCGTGCTGGCCCCCAGGGCCCCGCCGAACAGCACCGAGGTGAGCGAGCGGTTCATGCCGGTGCACATCACCTGGGTAAGGATCAGGCCGGCGGCGCCCACCATGGCCCCCGCCACGATGAGCAGCTGGCTGCCCACCACAAACCCTGCCGACGCGGCCGCCACGCCGGAATAGGAGTTGAGCAGCGAGATCACCACCGGCATGTCGGCACCGCCGATGGGCAGGGTGAGGCCGATGCCCAGCAGCAGCGAGGCCGTGGTGATGCCCGCCAGCGCCACCGGTGCCGCCAACCACCCCATCGGCCAGGCCAGGCCGAAGGCCAGAGCCGCGGCCGCCAGGGCGATGTTCACGGCATGGCGGGCGGGGCGCTGGGTCCAGCCGGGGGTGGCCAGCCACTCCTGCAACTTGGCCATGGCCACCAGCGACCCGCTGAAGGTGATGGCTCCCACCAGCACGGACACCAGCACCGACACCAGCTCGAGCCGGTTCAGGGCCGCCCGGCCGCCGGCCGCCGGCAGCGCCGCGGCCCCCAGGGCCACCAGGAGCGACGACATGCCGCCGCAGCCGTTGAACAGGGCCACCACTTCGGGCATGGAGGTCATCGGCACCCGATAGGCCACCAGGGCCCCGGCGCCGCCGCCGGCCGCCAGGCCCAGCAACATCCAGCTCCAGCCCGTGAGCCCCTGCTCCAGCAGCAGGCCCAGCACCGCCAG
>JBIIQU010000054.1:0-6660 GCA_044341905.1 Vulcanococcus sp.
TTCCAGCAGCCATTGCTTCAGCTGCCATTCCGCGTCGGTGCGGGCGGCGAACTCGCCGTGGGCGGCTTCGCTGGCCATGGCCATCAGGCCCCGCGGACCGGGGATGCCCATCGCCACGCCGAGTCCGGTGCCGGCGCCGAGGATCGCGATCGGTGCCCCGGAGATCGCGGGCTGGGCTACCAGGGTGTGCTGCTGGTGTGCCTGCAGGTGGTTAAGGCCGTAGATGAGCACGGCGAAGTCGTTCACCAGCTCCAGGTGTTCGATGGCACAGGCGTTCTGGAGCGCGTGCTCCTCGAGCAGCCAGGGCAGGTTCGTGAGTTGCACCCGCCCCCCCTGCACCGGGCCCGCAATGGCCAGGCAGGCGCGCTGGGGCCGATCCGGCAACGGCTCGAGGAAATGATTCAGCAGCTCGGCGAAGTCATGCCATTCGGCGGAGCTGTAGCGCTCGCGGCGCTGCTCGATCAGCTGATCACCGTCCACCCGGTAGGTGGCCAGCAGGGTTTTGGTGCCGCCGATATCCCCGGCCAGGATGGTGGTCATGGCAGTTCCGAGCGTGATGGGACTGGCGTGGGATCAGAGCTGCAGGCCAGGCGCCCGTTGTTGGCTGGCCTGGCTGGCTGCGCTGAGCAGTGCCGCCACAGCCACGCTGCCCAGGTCGCCGTCGCGGCGGCTGCGCAGGCTCACACTCTGGGTTTCCGCCTCTTTGGCGCCGATCACCCCCAGCACGGGGATCTTCATCTGCTCGCCATTGCGGATCAGCTTGCCGAGGCGGTCGCCGGAGTGGTCGATCGTGGCGCGTACGCCGGCTGCCTTCAGTTGGCCCAGCAGCTCCTCGGCATAGGGCATCACCTCATCGGTGACCGGCAGCAGCCGGATCTGCTCCGGGGCCAGCCAGAAGGGGAAATCGCCGGCGTAGTTCTCGGTCATGATCCCGAAGAACCGTTCCAGCGACCCGAAGATGGCCCGGTGGATCATGATCGGCCGCTGGCGGGTGCCATCGGCGGCCACGTACTCCAGCGCGAAGCGCTCCGGCAGGTTGAAATCGAGCTGGATGGTGGAGCACTGCCACATCCGACCGATGGCATCCTCGATCTTGAGATCGATTTTCGGGCCGTAGAAAGCCCCGCCGCCCTCATCGATCTTGTAGGCCCAGCCCTTGCGATCGAGGGCCTCGATCAGGCCGTTGGTGGCCAGTTCCCACACGGCGTCTTCGCCGATGGACTTCTCCGGGCGGGTGGAGAGGTTGATCTCGTAGTTCCTGAAATCGAACGTGGAGAGGATCTGCTCGGTGAGGTCGAGGATGCGCAGAATCTCATCGCCGATCTGCTCCGGCAGGCAGAACACGTGGGCATCGTCCTGGGTGAAGCCCCGCACCCGCATCAGCCCGTGCATCACACCAGGGCGCTCGTAGCGGTACACGGTGCCCAGCTCGGCCCAGCGGATCGGCAGCTCCCGGTAGCTGCGCAGGGTGCTGGCGTAGGTGAGCACGTGGAACGGGCAGTTCATCGGCTTGAGCTGGTATTCCCGCTCATCCACCTGCATGGGGCCGAACATGCTCTCGGCGTAGAAGTCCAGGTGGCCTGAGGTTTTCCACAGGCTGATGTCCGCCACGTGGGGCGTGTAGAGCAGCTCGTATCCCGCGTCGAAATGGGCCTGGCGCCAGAAGTCCTCGATCAGCAGGCGCATGCGGGCGCCCCGGGGGTGCCAGAACACCAGGCCGGCGCCGGCCTCATCCTCGATCGAGAACAGATCCAGATCGCTGCCCAGGCGGCGGTGGTCGCGGCGCAGGGCCTCCTCCTTGCGGCGCTTGTGTTCCGCCAATTGCTCGGGGGTTTCCCAGGCCGTGCCGTAGATCCGCTGCAGCTGGGCCTTGGTTTCATCGCCCCGCCAGTAGGCGCCGGCCACGCTCTCCAGCTCGAAGGCCTTGGGGTTGAGCTCGCTGGTGTTGGCCACGTGGGGACCGGCGCACAGATCCCACCAGTCCTCCCCCAGGGTGTACAGGCTGATGGGTTCCTGGATGCCCGCCAGGATCTCCAGCTTGTAGGGCTCGTTCTGGGCCTTGATCCGGGCTTCGGCTTCGGCGCGGCTCACCTCGATCCGCTCCAGCGGCAGGCGGCGGCCGATGATTTTGCCCATCTCCTTCTTAATGGCCTTGAGATCGGCCTCGGTGAAGGGTTCGGGATTGTCGAAGTCGTAGTAGAAGCCGCTCTCGGTCCAGGGGCCGATGGTCACTTGGGCCTGGGGGAACAGCTTCTGAACCGCCATGGCCAGCACGTGGCTCATCGAGTGGCGGATGCGCAGCAGTTGGGGGCTCTCGCTGGTCTTGGGCAGCGGGATGGTTGGGGTCGTGGTGGAGGCGTCGCTGCTGCTCAGGGCTGAATCGGCAGAGCGGGTCGCGGTCACGGCACGGAGGCAGGCAACCCCGATCCTACGCAGGGGAAATCGGTCTCTTTAGGCTATGGACGTGACCGTTCCCTCCCCTTCACCCGACTCCGTCGAGCTGCTGGACCAGCTGTTGCAGTCGTTGTTCGGCGACTTCGACCACTGGTTCCACCGCGGCTTGGTGCTGCTCGATTGCACCCCCGAGGGCCTGCTCCCCCCCGGTGAACCGGAGGCCCTGCGCCGCGAGATTGAGGCTGCTCTGGCGGAACTGGCAGCAGCCCGCGCCTTGCGCAGTGCCGCCCCCACGGCGATGGCGGTGGACATGGACGCCATGGCCCCCTGGCATCGCCTGATGATGCGGGTCTGGAGCCTGTCAGCCCTGCTGCGCCGCGCCGGCATTGCGTTGCCCCAGGCGCCGGAGCCACCGGCCATGCCCCCCCGACTCAGCGGATTCGATGGCTAACCGCCTGCCATGGCCAGATCGGCGTTCTGTGGCGGTGGCCTACGGGCTCTGGGCCCTCGGCCTGGTGGGCGTGTGCGGCATTCAGCGCTTCTACAACCGCAAACCCCTCAGCGGCACCCTGTGGCTGCTCACATTTGGCCTGTGTGGGATTGGTCAGTTGGTGGATCTCTTCCTGATCCCCGAGCTCACCAACCAGGCCAACCAGCCGTTGCTGCTGGAGCAGGCCCTGGCCCAACTGGATGGTCTGGGGGCTGCGGGCAGCGCGCCTCTGCCGATTGATCGGCAGTTGCTGACCCTGGCCCGGCGCAGTGGGCCGGCCGGCTTCACCCTCAATGACGCCCTGCTGGAGCTTGTCTTGTCGGCTGAGACCCCGCGTGAGCGGGTGCGGGAGGAGCTGGAGCGGCTGCTCCACGACCACCTGTTGGATGTGGGCAACGACGAGCGCGGCCGGGTTGTGTACCGCGAACCCTGAGGCTCAGGCTGGATCGCCAGCACGGTTGAGGTTTTCCCGGTAGAAGCGGGTGAGATCTTCCGCCCGTTTCACCGGCTGACCGTAGGCGCTCACTCCGGCCAGAGTGGGGAAGGAGGCCCACTCCTTGGCCAACGTGGCCATGGACTCCGGGGTGAGTCCGCTGTTGTCGATGGTGTCAAGGACGCCGCGGCGGTCGATCAGGTAGAGAGCAGCCTGATCCTGGCTGGCGGGATCGAAGCTCTCGAGCTGCAGCTTGCGGGAGGCTTCCTTCCAGGTGGTGGGCAGGAACTGATAGGCGCCGGCCGCAGCGCTGGTGTAGCGCTTGGTCACCACGATCTCGGGATGGCGGGCCAGGCTGGCGAATCGCCCACCTCCATAAAGGGTGTGGTATCCCTCACGGCTGCCCTGCTTCCAGGTGCCCTCGGCGTAGCGGATGGTGTTCAACAGAGCCCGCCGCCTGGCCGTGATCGCGTAGCCCTGGGGTTGTGCCTTCTCGGCCCGGGGAGTGGTTGCCTGGGTGGCTGCCTGGCTGCCGCTGTCCAACGCTTCCACCAAGGGTCCGGCAGCCAGCAGGGCGAGCGCAGCGCAGCAGGCCGCCATGGGGGCGTGGGTCTTGGCAGCAGAGCGGCTAACCATAAGCAGGGCAGCAAGCAGGAGTCCAGAGAGCTTGTTGCCCAGGCAGGGTCCAGGGCGAGACCCCCGGGAGCCGAACTGGACAAACGAGTCTCGATATGCGTATGCCCCTGCTGTTTCGCTGGGACTTGCCTGGGATCCTTGAGAGACCCCTGGCTGGCTGGTTCTGGGCTGGGCGGGGTTGCTCGGTGGCTTGTGGTGGCGACGCGCTGGGCGGAGGCGGTTTTTTGATCAGGCAAGTTAATCAATCCTTTGGGATTGATCAGTGCAGCCCTAGTGGCGCGGCAGAAAGCCGAGGGCCTCGCGGGTGCGCTCCAGGGTGGTCTGGGCCACGGTTTCAGCCCGTTCACGGCCGTGGGCCAGGACGCGATCCAGTTCGGCGGGATCGGCGCTCAGTTCGGCGTAACGCTCCTGCACGGGGCGCAGGGCCTCCACGGCGGCTTCGGCCAGCAGCGGCTTGAAGGCCCCCCAGCCCATCTGGGCGCACTGCTCAGCGGCGGCCTCGCGGCCCAGGCCGCTGAGGATCGCGTAGAGGCCGAGCAGGTTGTCGGTTTCGGGGCGCTCGGGATTGCCGAACTCCAGGCCCATCACCGGATCGGTTTTGGCCCGCTTGATCTTCTTGGTGATGAGATCAGGTGGATCCAGCAGGGTGATGCGCGAGCCCTCGTTGGGGTCGCTCTTGCTCATCTTGCTGCGCCCGTCGGTGAGGCTCATCACCCGGGCCCCCTCCTTGAGGATCAGGGGCTCGGGCACCTTCAGCACAGGGATCACCTCCCCATCGGCGTCCTTGCGGCCGAAGCGGGCGTTGATCCGCTGCTGGGCGATGTCGCGGGCCAGCTCGAGGTGCTGTTTCTGGTCTTCACCCACCGGCACCAGGTCGGCGTCATAGAGAAGGATGTCGGCGGCCATCAGCACCGGGTAATCCAGCAGGCCCACGGACACCTGATCGCCCTGCTTCAGGGCCTTCTCCTTGAACTGGATCATCCGCTCCAGCCAGTTCAGCGGCGTGACGCAGTTCAGCAACCAGGCCAGCTCACTGTGGGCGGCGACATGGCTTTGCACAAACACCGTGCTTCTGGCTGGGTCAATGCCACAGGCCAGGTAGAGCGCGGCGGTCTTGCGGGTGTCAGCGGCCAGTTGCCCCGGGTCGTGGGGCACGGTGATGGCGTGCAGGTCCACCACGCAGAAGAAGGTCTCGTGGCTGTCCTGGAGGTCCACCCAGTTGCGGATGGCACCGAGCCAGTTGCCCAGATGCAGAGCGCCGGTGGGCTGAACCCCGGAGAGAACCCTTGCGCGTTGCATCCGTGAAACGAAAAAGTTGGCGGGATTCTGCCGTCTGGCCGAACCCCGCCGGCCCGATTGGATCAGGCGTCGCTGCTGCCGCCCTCGGCCACCACCTCGGCCGCGGTCTCCACAGCCACCTCAGCGGCTTCGGTCGGTTCGGCAGCGGAGGCATCGGTGTCGCTCACCGCAGCTGGGGCCGCCGGGGCCGCTGGGCGGCTCGGCCTGGCAAAGGGATTGGGGCGGCTGCCACCACGCTCACCACGGCCCTCGCCACGGCCCTCGGGGCGGCCACCGCGGCGCTCACGGTCGCCTTGGGGACGGGCGCCACCGGCGGCCCGTTGCTGGGCCACCAGCTCGTCGAGCTTGCCCTCCTCGAGCAGCTGGGCCACGGTGCGGATCGAGAGGCCCAGGGCGGCCACGGTGGATCGCAGGCCGAAGGCCTCCTGCACGGCACGGGCGGCACGCATCTCGTTGTCGCTCAGGCGGATGCGGAAGCCACCGGGTTCGCGGTTGCCCCCATCACGGCCGCCACCTTCGCGGTTGCCGCGACCGCCGCGAAAACCAGCCTGACCGCCATCCGAGCGGCCCTCGCCGCGCGCTTCCTGGTTGGTTTCGTTGATCCCGTCGGCCATGGCCGCACACCCATCTAAATCAGGGGCAAGTGTGACGCATGGGGGTGGCCGGAGGCCAGCACCATTGCAGTTGATGGACTTCGTCGCTGCCCCTGCGGGCCAGCACCAACAGGGGCACCGGCGAGGGGCCCGGGGCCTCCACCTGTCGGCGGTAGAGATCCAGCAGTCGCAGGTAGTGCGTGAGGGTCCAGCCGTGGTTGCCCGCATCCTGCACCTCCCAGAAGCGGCGCAGGGCCTCGGAGCAGGCCTCCCGGCCGAATTCCTCCCAGCACTGCTCCTGGGCCCGCTGGCTGCTCTGGCCCGCCTGGCGTAAGGCCCGGAACCGCTCCAATTCCGGGGCCTCCCCGCTGGCATCGGGGGGTAGCACCTGGGCCAGCTCATCCACCCGCACCACTTGCAACCGCAGCCAGCAGCGCTCGAGCAGCAGCACCGGACGGCTCGCTTCCCAGGTGCTGTGGGTCTGCTGGGCAGCGATCAGGGCGCTGGTGCGCTCCTGCAGGCGCGGGGTGAGCAGCGAGGCCAGTTCAGCCATGGGCCCCACGGAAGGTGATGGTTGGGATGGCGTACTCGCGGGGTTCCAGGTGGATCGTGCAGCGCACTTCGCCGAACTTCGCCTGCAGGTGCTCCTCCACCAGTTCGGTGATGCGGTGAGCGGTGGGCAGATCATCGGCATCCACCACCATATGGAGCTCGATGAACACCCGCTGGCCCAGGACCCCACGGCTGGCGATGTCATGGACATTGAGCACGCCGGGCACCGCCATGGCCACTTCATGGATGGCCTCGGGTGCGAT
>JBIIQU010000055.1:0-6628 GCA_044341905.1 Vulcanococcus sp.
CTCCTCACCTGTCTGCACGCGTCTGTTGCCTTGATGCGTGCGCACCCTAAGTCCCGTCTATCCGCCACAACATGGTCTACGGCCTGGTGGTGGGGATCAGGCGGATGCCGTTGCGTTCCAGCTTGATCTCAAAGCTGTCCCCCGGGTGGAGATCCAGCAGCTCGGTGTAGGCCTTGCCCACCATCAGATTGCCGTTGAAATGCACGTGGGTGCTGAAGGTGAGTTTGCGGCCGTCTTTGCTCAGGTCTTTGCCATGGTCATCCCGGAAGCTGAGGCCCTTTGCCTCCAAAAGGGCTTCGTAGAAGTCGCTGTAGTGGAGCCGCTCAGAGCCGTCTTTCTTGGCACTCACATAGCCGCAATTCCGCACGAGTTCTGATTTGGAAATGGGGCCAAGATCCCGCACCTTGGTGAGCAGTTCTGTGCCACGAAGCATCGATCTTCTGAAGGTGGGTTTGTTCTAGAGCCGCCCCTGTCCCTGTGCTTCGTATGCGCCTGCTTTGCCGCAGATCTGCCCGAGGTCAGGTGGTGTCTGGCGCTGTTGGGATCCAGCGTCTCGTGTAGGGCGTTGCCCGGCGCCGTCATGACTATGAAAGAAGTCCCTGTTCCGGGCACCAGGTGGAGATGAATCTCGGCGGCTTGATGCAGGCGGTGTCGATCCCTGCCGCGGGCCTCACCCTCGCCGGAGACCTGATGCTTCCCGCCAAGGCCCGGGGCCTGGTGGCGTTTGCCCATGGCAGCGGTAGCAGTCGCTTCAGTCCACGCAATCGCTATGTGGCAGATGTGCTGCATGGGGCGGGATTGGCCACCCTGCTGTTGGATCTGCTCACGCAGCAGGAGGCCGCCGAGGAATCAACGGGCCGTGCAGCACGCTTCGATATTCCCCTGCTGCAGGAGCGTCTGCTGGCTGCCATCGACTGGTGTGGGCAGCAGCCCCAGCTGGAGCCCCTACCCCTGGGCCTGTTTGGTGCCAGCACCGGTGCGGCAGCGGCTCTGGAGGCGGCCGCAGCTAGGCCCCAGCTCGTGCAGGCCCTCGTGGCGCGTGGAGGCCGCCCTGACCTGGCCTTTGACGCCCTCGCGCTGGTGCGCTGCCCCACGCTGCTGATCGTGGGCTCCTTGGACGTGGATGTTCTGGAGCTCAATGCCTGGGCCGCAGCGCACCTGCGTGCCTCCCACGATCTGCTGGTGATCCCTGGGGCTGGCCATCTGTTCAGTGAGCCGGGAACGCTGCACCAGGCGGCGGCGGCGGCCCGCGACTGGTTCCTGCAGGCTTTGGAGCCGTCCTGACCCGCTGGCTTCCGCTGGAAACAGCGGTGGATGGGGCGCACTGGTGTGATTGGCCATCACCGGTGCGCTCCGGCTTCAGCCTGGCTGGGCTCGAATCTGCGCCCCAGTGGCTCGCCACTGCAGGCAACGTCTTCAGTTTTGGCGTGGCTGGCGGCAGGCTGCAGCACATCTGGCGTCCCAACGGCGCAATATCAGGTGTTGAGAGAAGAAAAACTGGCTTTATTGTTTGGGAGCTGAGGCTAAGGCTTTGTCCCAAGTGTCTCGGTCGCTACTAATTCGTTCTTCGCTGGAATTGTCCGATGAATGATCGCTTTCGCGTGCTTCAGCGTCAGCCGCGACGCATCTCGATTACCCTCAGTTACCACGTTCATGAGGCTCTGCTGAGCCGCTCAGAAGAGGAGGGGCGTTCCGTGTCCAATCTGTGTGCATTCCTGCTGGAAGATGCCCTGCGCGATCAGCGCAGTTCTTTGATGCCATCCCCATCCATTCCTCCGGCTGTGAATGGCTTGATGCCCAATGGTCGCGTCAAGTCGCGCAGTTTTTAGATTGCCTTTTCATAAGAGCTGCAGAACTGCGGCGATGGTCAAGCTGATGGCTGGGGCTCCCTAGATTTCTAATTAAGAATCTAGGGAGCCTTTCTGTGTCTAGGCCTCGCCGCCGCTCCCATCCCCGCCTCACCTTGGCGGCCAAACCCCGCGACCGCGACTGGATCGCAGTGCGTTGGCGGGTGCCCGCTGAGCTCAGGCCGCTGCTGCCAAGTCAGCTTTGTCTGCGCTTGGTGGATCTCAACCCCATGGATCCTCTGGCTGCGGCTCTGGTGCTGCAGGAGTGGTTGGTGCCCACTGATCGGGGGGAATGGTTTCTCACCGCGCCAGCGGTGGAGCGGGTGTATCAGGTACGGCTCGGTTGTCTCGATGCCCAGGCTGGGTGGCGGGAATGGGCACGATCGAGTCGTCTGCGCTGTCTGAGGCCAGCACCGCATCGGCTGCTGGTGCCCGTGCGCAAGCGGGAGCCGTGGCATCCCCGCCAGAGGCTATGGCTGTTTGCTGATGCCAAGTTATTGGTGCATGGCGCCACCGTGCGCCATGCACAACTGGTGTTTTCCGGCCGGCCCGTGCAGGTGGAGATCGATGGCACGTTCTGCTTTGATGTTCCCTTGCGGGAAGGGGTGGATCGTTTCTCCTTGAGGGCCAAGCCAGGGCTGGGTGCGGGCCCTGCCATCAGCCAGAGCGGTTGGATTCGCAAGGAAACAAGGCTGGGGTGAGTGAGCGTCGCAGTTTGTTGAGGGCATGGCGCTCCAGCCGTTGCACCTGGTCCTTACTGCGGCCGATGAGCCGTGCCACCTCGGCAAAGGAGCGGTGGGTGTCACTGCCGTAGCGGAGTTTGATCACAGCCAGCTCAGGCGTGGAGAGCTGATGCATTTGGCTGTGCATCCAGCTGTAATCGTCTTCGATTTCGGGCATGTTGCTGTCGGTCACGGTGTCCAGCAGGGTCATGTCACCATCGCTGCCATTGAGTTGTTGATCAAGGGAGATGGTGTTGCTGCGGTGGTTGATCGAGAGGGCGTAGAGCACCCGCTCCTCGTTTTCCCCCAGGGCGTCCGCCAACTGCGTGGCACTCAGCGGTTCCTTGCCATTCACCTGAAGGGTTTCTGCCTTGTTGGCAAGGCTCACCAGATTCACCGGGATCCGGATGGATCCGTTGTGCTCCTGGAGGTAGCGATTGATGGACTGGCGAATCCACCAGTAGCCGTAGGTGGAGAATTTGTAGCCACGGGTGGGGTCGTATTTCTCAGCAGCCCTCAGTAGGCCCAGGTTGCCTGCCTGCACCAGGTCCATCGGATCGTGGGCCAGATGCTTGAGGCGCCTGATGTAGCGCAGGGCTACCGTCACCACCAGTCGCAGGTTGGCATTCACGATTCGTTTGAGGGCTCTGCGGCCTCGCCGTTCGAGCGCTTTGGGCGGATTGGGGTCGTCCATCCATTCCTTCACGATCGTTCCCAGGTGAACTTCTTCCTGGGCAGTGAGGAGAGGCACACGACCAATGGTGCGCAGGTAATCACCAAAGGCATCACTCATCGCTCGGTGGAATGCAGGGGTCCAATCTTCTGCCGGCTTGATGGAAAATTGATGGCTCTGAAGCGGAGGTGCGGTGTGACTGCAGCGCTGGACTTCGTCGTGCAGGACGCCACGATGCATAGGCCTGATTCCGGGTTCTTTTGCTCAGAACCACTTGCCAGAGTTGCCCTTGGCGCGAACGGAAGAAACCAGCACAGCTCAATAGGTAGTAGCGCCAGAAGCGATAAAACTCGTGATGGATATCGTGTTGAAGACCCGGCCAGGCGGCATCAAAGTTCTGCCACCAAGCCATGAGCGTCAGATCGTAGTCGCGTCCAAAGTTTTCCCAGTCTTCCAGGAGAAAATGAGGTTCAAATCCGTGGCAAAACTGGGTGGCGGATGGCAGTCGTCCACCAGGGAAGATGTGGGTATCAATCCATGCATCTGTACGATAGGTTGTACGATCTGACCCGATGGTCTGCACAAGGGCCAGTCCATCGCTGTGCAGTAATTGATTCACGGCATGGTGGAACTGGCCGTGGTTGCGTGGACCTACATGCTCAAACATGCCGATTGAGGCGATTCGATCAAAGGGTTCATTCACCAATTGAGGCAGTCGACGGTAGTCGCAGAGTGCAACTTGAATCGGTAGGTTTTCATGGCGTTCCTTGATGTAACTCGCTTGCTGCGATGACACGGTAATGCCCATCACATTGACCCCGTAGTTACGAGCTGCATACGCCGCGAGGCTTCCCCAGCCACAGCCGATATCCAGCAGCATTTGCCCTGGCTCCAGCTGTAACTTCTCGCAGATCAGCCTGAGTTTGTGCTCCTGGGCAGTATTCAGGTCGTCTGCCAGTCGCCAGTAGCCGCAGCTGTACACCATCTGTGGATCCAGCATGGCGGCATACACTCTGGGGTCGATGTCGTAGTGGCGCTGGCCCACTACAAACGCGCGACGTTGTGATTGCGGGTTGAAGCACCGCTCGCGTACCAATTCGGCCAGGCTTTGCAGCTGCAGCCGTTTGCTCAGGGGTTTGTGGCCATTGGCTTGCAGGAGCCTGCTGATGAGCTCGTCGAGTTGCTCGCAATCCCAGTCGCCCCTTACATAGCTGTTTCCTAGGGCCAGAGAGCCATGGCGGAGCAGGTTATTGAAGAGTGCCGGATCATGCACCTGTAGGTCCCAGGGTCGTTCACCGTTGAATTGCACATCTGCATTTTTCGCAACGGTGGCAATCGCCGCAGGAATGGGCATGGTGCTGGATTCACTGGCGCTACTCAAATGCTGTTTTGAGCGATTCCCTGAATTTGTTGTGGATCCGCGGCAGCTTGTGGGCGAGGGTGCTGCGATTGAGCGCCCTCGCCGGAGCAATTAGTCGATGGCGACTTCTACGGCTGTGGCTTGGCTTGTTGGAACTTTGGGAAGATCAACTTCCAGTAGGCCATCATGGAAATGGGCTTTCAACTGTTCGGCATCAACGTTCGATGGCAAGGTGAAGCTGCGCATGAAGTTTCCGTAGCTGCGCTCGATGCGGTGGTGACGCCAGCCCTTCTCATCCAGTTCCTTACGCCGCTCACCCTCCAGAACGAGAACACCATTTTCGATTTTCACCTTCACATCTTTTTTCTCCACGCCAGGTAGTTCAGCGTGAATCTGAAATTCCTTGTCGTTCTCGCTGATATCCACCCGCGGACACCACTCACCATTGCCACCCGATTCACCCGAGCGCATTAGCGGCAGGCTGAGATTGCGGCTGTAGCGATCCAGGAGATCCTCAAAGTCCCG
This sequence comes from Vulcanococcus sp., assembly GCA_044341905.1. Lineage (GTDB taxonomy): Bacteria > Cyanobacteriota > Cyanobacteriia > PCC-6307 > Cyanobiaceae > Vulcanococcus. The sequence continues at coordinate 5,128 of JBIIQU010000055.1, forward strand.
CAGGGGTTCCCACTTCATCAAGGCCATGGTGCTTGAATTGCAACGCCATACTCAACCTATGGAGTTGGTCATGCTGCCATGGCAGACGCAGCGGAGTTGAAGGCGATGTGCGGCAATGCATCGGTTGGCTGGTCGAAGGAGGCGACCCGCCAAAGCCACGCTCTGGATCTTGAGCCTGGTATCTTCAAATCAGACAATCCGATGAGAATTGCAGCTTCCTTGCTCCAGTCTTCACAACGGAGCATGCGTCGCAAACGCAGCGCCTATGGGAGTGCCATGGCGATGCTCTGTTTCTATATCAACCGTGCTGGTGTGAATCTCAGTGAGGAACGGCGTGACGTTCTCCAGCAAGCCAAGCTCTTGCTCAAACAGCTGGCAGATGGCGACATCAAGTAGCGTCACAAGCTCACTGATGCAGCCGACATCGCCGCCGTTAAAAGCCAGATCCCAATGAAGCCCCTAAGGCATTCTGCACGACTCTGTCTTTGCGCTTGGCCTGGTGGCCAGTCGCCGTGCCTGATGCCCTGTCTTTGGTTGACCTAACTTAAGCTTCAGCCCTGAATCCTCAACTTGTTGAGTAGAAAACCGAGAACTGTTGTTCGGCGCGTGACGATATCGCCTGTGATCTGCATGCCTAGTCGCAGTTGGCACGTCTCCTTGCGCCCTGTGAGGCTATTGCTCTTCGGTTGTACCAGAACCTCATAGGCGCTTGCGCCCGCACCTCCGTCTGCCGCTCGTTGAGTCTGTGTATCGGCGCCCACGCTCAGTACTCGGGCTGTGAGCACACCAAATTCGGCGGTTGGACAACTTGCCACCCTCAGGCTCGCCTTCTGACCGGTTCGTACTTGGCTGATCACATCAGGAGGAACGAGGAGCTTGATCATCAGCCGATCCGAGGCCGGTGCCAATACGGCCATGGTTTCTGCAGGCTGCACAACCTGTCCTGGATGACGAAGGCTGGTCTGGATCACTGATCCGCTGATGGGTGCTCGCACGGTGGCTTGCTCAATAGCCCTGTTGATTTGCAGCAGCCGGGCTCCTCGCTGGGCGAGTTGTTTGCTCCATTCATCGGCCGACGCACGGGATTGAGAGGCGGTCTGCTTGAGTCTGGCAAGCTCGCTGGCTCCACGTGCTTCTTGCTCAGATACACCCTGGAGGGCCTTGAAGAGTTCCGATTGGCTTACCAACTGACGAGCCTGTTTTTCCTCAACGATACTTTTTGGTACGGCGCCACTTGTGAGAAGCGACTGGTATCGCTTCAACTGGTTCTGTTCAAATTCTAGAGATGCCTTGGCTTGATCGACCCCACGGCGCGAAGCCGTCCTCCAGGAATCGGATAACTCACCGAGAGCCTGCACCTGCGCTTGTAGCGATCTTTGCTCTTCTCTCGATTGCTTTGTCTGTCGCTGCAAGGCCGTGAGCTCCTGGTTAACCTGGTCACGCTCGGCCTCCAGTGATCGGCTATCTAAGATCGCCAGCACTTGTCCTTGTCTCACAACCT
>JBIIQU010000003.1:0-22040 GCA_044341905.1 Vulcanococcus sp.
CTTTGCTCTTCTCTCGATTGCTTTGTCTGTCGCTGCAAGGCCGTGAGCTCCTGGTTAACCTGGTCACGCTCGGCCTCCAGTGATCGGCTATCTAAGATCGCCAGCACTTGTCCTTGTCTCACAACCTGATTAGGCCGTAGCATCACCTGTTGTACCCGCCCCCCGAGCTCAGTCTGCAAGAGGGTATTCTCACCAACGGGACGCACTGTTCCCTGAGCACGCACTGTTTCTTGCATCGGCCATACTGCCAGGGCTCCAGCCCCAAGTGTTAAGGCCAGAGCCAGTTGACGGCCAAGGGCCCTTGTCCATGGGCCTGGGCTTGGAAGGAAGTCATCCTGTTGCAGCTCTTGCAATACGACTGAGGCATCCTCTCCACCCTTGCGTAGGGGCGCTGCGCTGGGTACCAGTCCCCGGTCTGATCTGCCTGTACTCGTCATGCGGCTTGTAGATAAGGGCCAACTTGGCTGTGGTTTCGGAGGTCATGAGGGTGACTCTGCTGCTTGACGGATCCCTGTTCCATATAAATGATCCAGTCCGCCCGCAAAATCACACTTGAGCGATGGCTCACCAGGAGTGTCGTTTTTCCCTTGCGATGCTCCAGGAGGCGATCCATCAGCCGTGCTTCTAGGACAGGATCCAGGGCTGAGGTGGATTCATCCAGCAGGAGAACAGCAGGATCACTGGCCAGAGCTCTAGCAAGGGCCAAGCGTTGTCGTTGACCCCCAGATAGATTGGCGCCGAACTCACCTAAGACAGTTGCATAGCCGTCAGGAAGCCTGCAAATGAAATCATCGGCGAAGGTGAGTTGACAGAGTTCCACTACATCGGCAAAGCTCAGGTGTGGATAGGCGAAGATAAAGTTTTCATAGATCGACCGATTCAGAAAGATGTCTTCCTGAGGTAGTAATACAACCTGCTGTCGTAGGCATTCAAGGCTGAGATCGCGACCATTGAACGGCCCAAAATGAATCGAGCCATGCTGCAGTGGATATAGTCCGGCAATCAGCTTGCTCAGAGTGCTCTTTCCGCAGCCTGATTCTCCTATTAAAGCCGTTGTAATGCCCCCTGGAATTCGTAAGTTCAGGTTCTGGATTAAGGCACAGCGCCCTGGGTGGTGGAAGCTCACGTCATGGCAGACAATATCGCCATCGGCTGGGATTGTCGCCTGCTGCTTGCCAGGAGCGATGGCTGATTCTGCCGGATGTTGCAGTGCGTCATCCAAGCGATCCATCACAACTCGAGATGTCATCCATTCCTGGCTTAGTCCAGTCGCTGCGGCTAGAAATGCAAGAACATTGCCACCCATCCCGTTGAATGCCAGTAGCTGACCAATGGTGAGTTGTTGATTCAGAACAAATGAACTTCCATACCAGAGCAGGACCACGGTTGTGACGTTTCCCAGGAAGTTTGTGGCTGTGCTCGCTTTGAGCTCAAGCATGCCCATATTCCAGGCCAGATTTGCAAGTCGTCCTTGTTTGCCCTGAAACTCATCCCACGCCTGTGGTCGTGCCTGTGTCGTCTTCAACAGGGTCTGCCCTCGGAAGAGTTCAACTAAAAAGCCCTGGTTATCAGCTGATTGCACCAATAAGCCTTGAGTCCGCCGATGTAGACTCGGTAGAATCGAAACTTGGGCTAACAGCACTGCTGAGTAGCCAACTAAAGCGGCTACCGTGAGAGAGCCACTGTATTGCCACATCCATAACAGTGAAATGAGCGCGATGCAGCATTGCCCAGGCAGGCCTAGCACTGCGTTAGCAATCAAATCATTGAGGCGCTGGATATCATCTAAGCGGCTGACAACTTCACCGCTGCGGCGACTCTCGAAGTAGCTGAGCGGTAGCTGTAGTAGATGACGTCCGTAATGCAGGACCATCTGCAGTTGTAGCTTTTGGCCAAAGTGGCCCACCAAAACACCCTGCAGCAGATTCAGTAATGCCCGCAATAGGAATAGAGCCAGAATGCCGATGCTCAGGCTGCGCAGCATGTCTGCATCGCCACGAACTAATACATCATCCGTAAGAATCTGCATGAGCAGTGGCATCGCTAATGCAAGAACCCCGATGCTTAGATTTAGGGCTAGTGCTTGCAAGAGTAGCCGCTTAAACGGCAGCACTAGGCTACGGATGAGGCTTGCTCCTCTACCTCTTTGCCAGCTCTCTTCAACTTTTTCTTTGGGCGGAAAGCGCTGAGGATCGGGTTCCAGCAGCAACACCACCCCATTGTTCCAACCCTTGAGAAAAGCCTGTGGGCTTACTTCCCTTAGCCCAATCGCTGGGTCAGCTACAAGGAGTTGGCCATTCTTATGGCCGTGTAAAACCACCCAGTGACATCCCTGCCAGTGGCAGATGATTGGCATGGGCAGGGATTCCAGATCATTGAGCATCTCCGGTGAGGCCTTGGCCGCTCTGGCATTGAAGCCAAGACTTTCCGCTCCCCTCTTCAAGCCCAGCAATGTTGTGCCCGTGCTGGATGTGCCGACACTGTGCCGTGCTATTGAGAGAGGTAGCAGATAGCCATGACTCTGGCATACAGTTGCTAAGCAGGCTGCTCCACAGTCTTCTTCACTGTGTTGCCGAATACAGGCTGCAGCGGTTGCAGGAACGAAAGCCCGAGCCTGGCTCGTGAGCCAGGTGATCCATTTTGTGCGATCCATCACAGGATGCTCCTTGGGCGGGTTCAAGCCGATGCATCCATACTCAAACCATTGAGCTGGTTGTTCACAATCGACCCGCCATTGAACACAATGTTGATCGCCAGGTTGATTTGGTTGGCTCCCATCAGCACGGAACCCATGATCCCGCCGCCTCCAGATCTCCCACCCCGTTGTCCCCCCGCAGCCATCCCATCAGCTCGCCTGAGGGGACTCAGAAGTGCGTTATAGCCTCTCGATCGGGAATTGCGGCCACCACTGAGCTGTTCGGCTTCGAATTCTTGGAGGATCTGCATGGAATGATTGGATGAATGGGATAGGAAGCCCGCTCCCCATAGCGGGAAACGGGCGAGGATCAAGCCGCGATCAGCGCAGTCAAATTCAAGCCTGTGAGTTGGCTCACTCCTGAGCCAGCTGAACCCCCCAGTAAACCAATAGCAATGCTGGCAGCATTATTCAACTGCAAAGCATTTGTGAGGATAGAGCTAATCGTAATCGTGGGTGACACATTGATCGTTAGAAAGCCACCTGTAAGGGCCTCGGCTTCCAGTTCGTTGAGTTCGTGCATGGTGTTTAGGTGTGAGAAAAGCCACCGCTAGCTAATAGCAACTACCGGTGGCGCTGTGTGAAAGATGCGCCTTAGCCGATTACAGAACCCAGCTCAAAAGCATTGCCCTGCAGGCTTTGAGCATATCCACCACCCAGCAGGACACCGATGCCGTTATTGCTAACGGTGTTGCCCTGGGTGAGGCGAGTGGTGTTGAAGCTGTATTTGGTGGTGTCGATCTTGGTAAACCTCCAGCCACCGCTGAGAGCTTCTGAGTCGCGGTTGTCGAGTTCGGTGAAAATCGTCATGGTTTCTTGCTTTAGTTTCGTTTTGTTTGTGCCCTTTACCTCAGTCCCCTGAACTTACTCAGAGGATGTAGGAGGTGATGGAGGCAATGTTCATTTGCTCGCTGGCGGCGAAACCGTAGCCTGCGAGACCAAAGCCAAAGTTGTTGGCTGTGTTGGTCTGGCCTACAGTCGTTTTGTTCGACTTATAGGTGTAGTCCGATTTCTGGTACCAAGAACCCCAGCGGCCCCCAGACAGGGCCTGTGCTTCTTGGTCCGCGATCAGATGGAGTTTAGTCATCGATAATCTCGAAGAGGATGAAGGACCTCCAAAGGCCCCAACTTGTTTTAGTGCTGGTTGATCAATGTCACGTCAGAATCAGCAGAACTACAGCATCTGCGCTGTGGCCCTCTAGGGAAAGCTTGCGGTTCGGAACGACCCTCCCCAGCTCAGTGATAAAGCCACAGCACGTCCCCGTCCGTCATTGTTGGCCAGGTTTGCGCCTGACAGGGCGATATAGATCGGCACCTCCCTTAGCGGCACATACGACAGCGAGGCGTTGATGCCCTTGCCAACCCAGCCTGCACTTAGTCCCAGGTTTGGTGTCAGTTCGATCCCTGCTGATGCTAGAAGTCCATCGCTCACAAGATTCACGGCATCGATCCTTTGAAAGCGCCCACTTCCTCCTCCGAGGTTGATCTGCAGTGTCTGGCGAAAGTTCGGGTCGTTTTTGCGCAGTGCCCACGCTCCTGTGAGTACGCCATAGGGTGATCCCCCAGGTTTCGGCCAGTTTCCGTAGGATGCCACTCCAAGCCAACCTGCACCGAGATGCATCGTGAAGTTGTTGTTGGTGTAGAGCTCCCTTCCCAGTCTTACGTCGAGGCTGCCCCCATTCCGCTGATCAGCCAGGCTCTCCAGGTTGAAGTCCACCTCCACAGCCACTAGCCGCTGGGCACTGCCCATCCCGACGCCAACATTCACACTTCCATCCGTTGTTAGTGCATTGTTATTATTGCCATCTTCGTAGCCATAGATTGAAGACGAGACGAAATAGTTTCCCCATTCGGCCACAAATGCGGTTGGCATCTGTGTTGGATTGAGGTTCGGGCGGCTGTACGGCTGGCGTTGTACCTGGGTTTGTTCGGTTTGCCCTTGAACGACATGGTCAGCCGATGCTTCGGCATGTGTTTTGTGGGTGATTCCCAGGGCCCACAGGCTGCCAATTACTGTGATTCTGACGACGATTCTTCCCTTGTTGTGTCGTTGCATGGCTTAGGTCTCCAAGCAGCGTAGTGCCTGTTGGGGTTTTAATGGCAGTACTGTTTGTATCCACTGCTGACTCTCAGGTTTCAGCCTCCAGTCTTCGTGTCCCGTTGGCAGCGGCATCCATCGTGGTTGTTGTGCCTGAAAGTACACGAGCCCGCAGAGTTCTGGGAAGCGGCTTCTGTTGTCTATTGCTTCCCTTAACCATACCTTCTGATCCTCGCTGGATCCACTGACACCCACTTCGGCTACAATCACTGGTTTCTTATACCGAGTGTGCAACCAACGTTTCCCACGCATCAGCTCGGAGAAGCTTGGCAGTGATCCATCTTCGGTCCATGCACGACTGGCATACACTGATAGTCCGATTAAGTCCACATAATCTGCTCCTGGCCAGAACTCTTCTGCTCCTCTTCGTCCGATTGGGGACCAGACCCACCGGATCTGATTCTGACCTGCGGCATTGAGCATGGTATGAACATATCGATAGAGCCGAATATATTTATCTGGCTCCCTCCAGGCCCATGGGTACTGGCCGGGCTTGTCCATTTCGTGTGCAAAGCGCAGCAGTACTGTTCCCTTGTGCGCTCTCAGTACCTGCTTGATCTCTTCAAGGTTTTCATCATACTGGCCGCTCAGTACATCTGCCAGTAGATCCTGATCTGCCCCATCTGGATGTGGTCTTGGAAAGGGTTCTAAGGTTACCAATGGAATTCTCTTTCTTGCTGTGCTGTCTGCGAGAAAGGCCTTCAGTTCCTTCGGACCGGATGGATCTATCCAGCTCATGAACTGATGTTCTAGATCTATGCCCAGCCAGCTCTCACTACGCGGCTCTGTTGTGTACATTCCCATTAACATTGGGTAGCGATGGCGATTCATGATGTCGTTGTGGCTCGCCAAGACCAGCAATCCACTGGTTGCTGCTGCAAGCCCAATCAGCGTGGTTTGTCCTACAAGTCGCATCGGTTTACGTTTTTGGTGAGACTTCACTAATCCCTGCTTGCCATGAGGCTGGGGTTGTCAGCGGTGCCAGTAGTTCACGTTGTCGAATCCAAACGCTGCAGAGAGTGAGTACGATTGCCGTTGTGGCCATGAGGTGATGCCGACGGCGTGTCTTTCTGCTTAGTGTCGTGATTGCAAGGATTGCTATTGTTAATAGAGCAGCATTAATTAGAGTCAGTAGCACATAGCCCTGCGCCTTTGGGGCGATGGGTCCTAGTAGCACTGCCACGCCGCAGGCCACGAAGACTCCGGCCAAGTTCGGGATCAGAAAGCGTGACGGTAGAGGTGCTGTTGGATTCCCTTTATTTGTTACCTTAAAGTCCAGTGAGTACGACGACCATCGCATGACAAAGGCGTGGACCACACCTGTCAGAATCCATGGTCCCCGTGTCAGTTCAAAGAGTCCCTGCTCCCATGACAGCAATGGTGCATTGTGGGGCTGCAGTAGTTTCTGTTGCCTTAGATACAGTACTGGCAGTAGTGTGAGTAGGAGTTGTAGCCCGCTAAACGCTAGAAAGCTCGGGTAATGGACTTGCATCCATGGCTTATTGATGGCTAGTGCTATTACTGGAAGGCCTAGGCCGAACAAGCTCAGCAATCCCCTGAGTGGATAGAATATCTGCGCGTAAATAAATTCAAGTCTCAGTTTCCACGGCAGTCCATTTAGCAGAGCAGGTGTATAACTCAATAGGATCGTCGTCAGGCTTCTTGCCCACTGCATCTCCTGCACCATCGCATCTTCAAAGGTGTCCGGCCCTAGACCGTGGCAGATCGCACGATGGGCAAACGCTCCTCGCCATCCCTTTGCATTCATCAGCAGGGTTGTTGAGTGGTCCTCCGCCAGTTCTGGCCCCAGCCCTCCGATTGCTTTCAACGCCTTTGTGCGTATTGCATAGTGGCTACCGATGCACAGAGGGGCGAGATTGTTGTTCAGCCCGAGTTGTTGTGGACCATGAAGAACGCTTTCGGCGTATAGGCGTCCTCGTGCAACCCAGCTCGTGCCAGCATTCGCGTCACACATTGATGGTGCTGCTACATATCCGATCCCCGGATCATTAAATGGTTTGAGCATCTCCTCTAGATAACCTTTTGTTGGTTTATGATCGGCATCTAGCTGCACGACAACGTCGTAGTTCTCGTACCCGAAGTGGTCATAAAAGTAGGCCAGATTACCTTCCTTGCACCGCCTTCGTCTTGGCCAGTCTGGTTGGTGATAGCCCTCTACTTGCCAGCGTGATGAGATCCGCACTCCTCGCTGACGGCACCAGTTCTCGACTTCTACCGTCGGCTGTTCGTCTGCCAGCCACGTTGCATGGTGGGTCTCCTGTTCCAATGCTGCTTCTAGGGTTCGGCGCACGATGGACCATGGCTCCGATGGACTTTTGGTCACAACCATCGCAACCCTGAGATCGCTGGGGGGGGTGAGTTTTCGACTTACTTGTCGCATCCGAAGAAACAACACAAATGGCCACAACGGCAGGCCTGTTACGTAGATCAGGAGACTTGCATTGACCAGTGTGTACGGCACGCTCACCCAGGTATCTGGATGCAACATCCAGCGCCAGAAGGCGATCGTTCCCACCACCCAGCACACAACCAACGCCTTCAGCACTCTCTGCTGTCTTGTGTCTAGTACGGGCTCGAAGATATTCTCCATTATTCCAATCCCCCTTCTATTCGCTTCATCCCACTACCATCTAGCTGATTGCGGTTTACCGGCAGATGATCAGGTCGTCCCCTGACTTGGCCTGTACGACCTTGTGCATGGACCCCCACCCCTTTCTCAATCTTTACCCTGTCGATTCGACATGGGGTTTGTTTCATGGCAATTCACCTCGCCCGATTTGCCATACTTCAAGCCCACCCTCTGCGGCCGCTCGAATATCCGTGCCTCGGCGCGTATCAAACACCCAGCCGGGTCTGCGCATTGTGTCTGCAATCTGATTCCAATCCAGATGCTGATACTCACTCCAGTCTGTCAGTATGATCACGGCATCTGCATCAACACATGCCTCTTCAACTGTGTCATGTCGGCTAAAGCTGCCTTCAAGCTGTCTGCTGATGTCTGCATCTGACACCCTTGGGTCATGTATTCGTAAGCTGGCGCCATCATGGAGCAGTTCCTGGCAGATCGGAATAGCGGGGCTCTCGCGGGTATCGTCTGTATCCGCCTTAAACGCAAATCCCAGTACCGCCACTTTCTTCATCCGAAGTCCCCCAAACATCCGCCTCACGACCAGTTCAGCGATCCGTTTCTGAGACCAACTATTTAACTCGACGACCGAACGCCAGTAGTCTGCCACTGGATCGAGTCCGTAATGTTCCGCTAGATAGATTAGGTTTAGTAGATCTTTTCTGAAGCAGCTTCCTCCAAATCCTGGTCCCGGCCTCAGAAACTGCTGTCCAATGCGTCGGTCACTTCCGATAGCACGTCTCACTTCTTCTACATCGGCACCTGTTGCTTCGCACAGTCCCGCAATCGCATTGATCGATGATATCCTTTGAGCCAGAAATGCATTTGCCGTCAACTTCGACAATTCTGCTGACCAAAGGCCTGTTGTGATGATGCGATCCCTTTCTACCCACTGCTCATAAATGCTTGCGAGCTCCTCAACGGCTATCGCTTCTTCCCCACCCACTAACACACGATCTGGATTCTCTAGGTCATCAATCGCTGTACCTTCCGCCATGAACTCTGGATTGGAGAGGATCTTGAATTCTGCATCTTGACCCTCGTTCAGAATCCGACGCAGAATATCTGCCGTACGCACTGGTAGTGTGGATCGCTCCACCACGATTGTGCTTCCTCTCGCATCAATCGCTACTTGACGTGCGGCTGACTCGATAAATGTTAGATCTGCTGCTGCACCTGCCCCGTGCCCGCTGATCTTCGTCGGTGTATTCACAGATAGAAAAACCATGTCAGCCTTCCTGATGGCCGTCGATACATCCGTTGAGAATGTCAGATTCTTTCCACGAACGCGCTGTAGGACAGTTTCTAGCCCTGGTTCATAGACCGGTAGAGAAGCGTTGCCTAGGTTGTTCCATGCGTCAATCCTTTTTTTGTCGAGGTCGACCACTTCAATCTCAATGCCAGGGCATTGATCGGCCATCACTGCCATGGAGGGTCCGCCTACATAGCCAGCGCCAATGCAACAAATCTTGTTTGTCATGATACTTTCGCGAAGATGTACTCTTGTTTGAGTTGTGCCGCAATGTCGGCGACTGTTTCTTTTAGACCGTTCTCTAGCGAGATCACAGGTTGCCAGCCCAGTAACTTCTTTGCGGTTGTTACGTCTGGCTTTCTCCTCTGTGGATCGTCCTCTGGTTTGGGTTTGTTAAGCAGGCCTGTTTCTGCATTGAGCGTGTCTCTAACAATCCGAGCTAGCCTCCTGATCGTGATCTCCTCCGGGTTTCCTAGGTTTATGGGGCCTTGTTCGCCACTATTCATGAGTGCCACCAGTCCTTCAACGAGGTCGCTGCAATAGCAGAAGCTTCTTGTCTGTAATCCGTCGCCGTAAACCGTTAGCGGTTTTCCTTCCAGGGCCTGGCTGATGAAATTGGTCACGACCCTGCCATCACCTGCACTCATTCTTGGCCCGTATGTGTTGAATATCCTGGCTACTGCTATTGATGTTCCATGCATCCTTGCATGGTCGAACATCAGTGTCTCTGCAATTCTTTTGCCCTCGTCGTAGCAGGCCCTGGGACCTATGCAGTTCACATTCCCTAGATAGCCTTCATGTTGCGGGCTTGTCAATGGGTCTCCGTAGATTTCGCTTGTTGATGTGAATAGGATTCTTGCCTTGCACTGATGGGCAACGCTTAATGCGTTTCGCGTGCCCATGAAGCATGTTTCGGCTGTGGCGATCGGATCCTGTTGGTATTTGTCCGGTGATGCTGGACACGCCAGGTGCCACACCTGATCTGCCTCGACGTTGAACGGCTCTCTGACGTCATGGTTGACAAGCTCAAATCTTGGATTGCCCCGCCACTGCTTGATATTCTTTTCTGTTCCAGTCTGAAAGTTGTCGATACAGATAACCTTGTTCGTATCTGTACTCATTAGTCTGTCTATCAAGTGCGAGCCGATAAAGCCGGCCCCCCCTGTCACTAAGTGACGCATCGTCCTGTTCCTTGGGTCGCTGCGAAACTATGGGAGTTTTGCGTCACTGTCCGGACTTTGCTGCTCCACTGTGCAGTCTTTGCAGCTCTATGCCTAACTTTGCCGCAGTTCCTCAGCACTCTCTGGCTATCTCTTGCGGAGAATTCAAGTCCCGGCTCCTGTTTCATGCCATACCCCCTCCCTCTAGCGCAGGGGGTTGCCACTGACCCGGGTGGCTCACGCTCTCTGACCTCTTCGGCGTGTCCCTGTTTGTGGGCCATTGGCAGCATGCCCCACTCACATGTCTCCCGTCCCTGCCCGTTGATTGATCGCTGTGGCACCTCTTGCACAAATATGCCTCCAGGCTGATGTGCCAACGGCGCGAACCTTTTCTTTTGCTGTTCAATGGTTGCCAGTACTGGGCTTTTTGTTCATGCTGAACCTGTTTCCCTCCCGCTTATCGGGATTTGTTCCATGCTCACCCGAATGGCTTTGTTGAGTAGGGCTGCCCTCGGAGCTGCTCTTCCCATGGCAGTTCTCGTTCTCCCTTTACCAGGCAGCGCCGAACCCCTTTACAAGCTCACCACCACTTGCAGTTTGAAAGGAGCCGCTCCTGTGGCTTGCACTGTGGAGGCTGAGGAGGATGGTAAAGCTACGCTTTATCGGCACAGGATCGGCAATGTCACGGAGACGGTACGGATCACGGACTCTCCTGTGACGATGTCTATCTACAACGCTGCAACGAAGACGTGGCTGCCCCTGTCGAGGGCTTCCGCTCGTTTCTCCTCTAACACCATCTGCTTCAACGGGCAGCAGCTGTGTGTGGTGAATCCCAATTACCTCAATAGTGTGAGGCAGGATAATCCCGTCGCTACAGCGAAGCGCGATCTGGTCAAGGTGCACTTTGGCCCTGACGGCCGCATTGATGCCAGCTGCTACGACGACGGTTGCGAGGTGATTCAGAAATGAGCGTTCTCACAGGATTCAGTTGTGTGTTGCTCGCTGCTGCCCTTGCTGCTCCTACCGGGGCCAGCTTGGCTCTAGAGCGGCCCGTCGAGCCTGATCCCGGTTCCAGCGAGCTCATCGCCCGAGCTGGTGGTGGCGGTGGTCGAGCGAGCGGAGGTTCCCGGGGAAGCGGCTCCCGAGGTGGTGGTGCTACTCGCGCTCATACCGGTTTTAGTAGCGCTGGCGGTGGCCTTAACCGTGGCTCCACCCGGCCTACAGGTGGCTGGAGTAACAAGGTTGGGAGCGATCGCGCTCGCCCCTCCATGGACCGGCCTGCCGCTAATCGTTCGTTGCCCGGTTCGGGTAGCCGTGATCTCAACCGCGATTCCAATCGCACCTTGAACCGTGATGGTACTCGTGACTTTTCCCGTGATGGGAGCCGCACCATCAGCCGTGACGTAAACCGTGACGTCAATCGGACGATTGATCGGAACTGGGGCCGCAACATCGATCTTGGTGGTGTGAACCTCTACCCCGGTTGGGCTCGTCCCGGTTGGGGTGTCGCCCGACCGTGGAACTATGGCTGGTACGGCGGATGGGCAGCTCCAACATGGGGTTGGTGGGGAGCCCGGGCAGCGGCTTGGGGTGTGGGGGCCTTGGCTACCGCTGCCGTGATCAACAATGCCGTTGATGATGCTGTCGATGATCATCTCAGTTATATTGTGGTTCCCAATAGTGATTATCAGTTGCTGTATGGCACTGTTCAACCCACCAGTGGATCCAGTATCACTTTCGACGTTACGGTTAATGGCAAGAGCTATCAGCTAACCGCTGATTGCAAATCTGGTTACCTCAATGGTGCAGAGCCCAGTAATGCCGCTGAGGCAGAGCTGCTCAATGCAGCCTGCCAGGTGGCCTATGGGTCCACTTGAATCGTCTTGTGTAACCTCATGGCCCGCCACGGATGTGGCGGGCTTTTTCATGGCTATTGACTCTTGTCACCTTTTGCTTGACGAATTCAGCAGGGTTTGCATCCAGCCACCCCTAAAGTGTCTCTTTGTTGTTTCTTGACTGGCACGACTCGGGGGCGTACGTGCCTTCGGCGGCCTTGAACTGCGCCCGCTGAATCAACTGACCATGCTTTTAATCCTTGATCTCAGTCTGCGGGATACTGGTTCTGGGTTGTTCAGTGGCACTTCGGTCCTTTGTGCTTTTGGACCTCTTCACACCATCCCCCCTTGAAGCCCTGTGCCGATGCCTCGCCTCACTCGTCTTGCTTTGCTCGCGTTGTTGGCGTCACTGCCCCTGTGCGAGGTGGCCTGGACGATTGAGGCCGATCCCGCGGTTCCCGCTGCTGCAGAGTCTGTGGCTCATGATGCGCCCGTCGCTGCAGAGCCTGCCGCTAAGCCAGGCGACTGGGCCTTCACCGTGGAGGGCTATGGCTATTTGCCATGGGTGGATGCCACAACGACTGTTTCGGGCTTTGAAGCCACTACCTATTTGCCACCTGGAGATCTTCTTAATCTCCTCCAATCTGTTTTTATGGCAAGAGCCAGCGCTGAGAAGGGGCGCTGGGGCGTACTGGCAGACGTGGCTTACACCCAGCTTGGTGCTGAGCAATCCAGAACGACCAGGCGTGGCTTATTGACGGGTAATGCCCAGGTGACGTCAATCAACGGCCTCTACGACTTAGCTGTTCGTTATCGCTTCGGCGCTCGCGAGTCGGCCGTTGGCCAGCCCGGCCAGTACTGGATTATTCCCTACATGGGCCTCAGGGTCGTTGAAGCCCAGCTTGGTGTCAATGCAGAGATCGTCGGCAATGGGCCACTGGGCCTCAGCTATGAGACACAAGGCAGTCTTAACCGCACCTGGAGCCAGCTGTTGGTGGGCACCCAGGCTTCTGTGTTCTTGACGCCTGCACTCCGAGCTTTCGTGCGTGCCGATATTGGTGGCTTTGGCATGGCAGGTGCCCAGGATCTTAGCGGTAATGCTCAGGTTGGTCTTGGCTATGCGATTGGCAATAACACTGATCTGAATGTATCCTGGCGGTATACAGGTATTGCCTACGATAACGGCGCTTCCCGCCCGACCGGCTACACCAGCTACCAGGATGGTCTTGAGGTGGGTCTGAAGTTCTACTTCTAAGTTCTCCTTATTCGGCCCTCCGTAGCCCTTCGCGCAAGAGATCGGAGGGCTTGACTCGATACGTGGACTGAAAATCGCGGCTGAACTGGGAGAGGTGTTGGTAGCCATAGGCCATGGCTACTGACGAAACCGTGTCGGTGGGTTTCGGATCGAGCAGCCGCTGGCGGGCCGCTTGTAAGCGTTGGGTGCGTATCCAGTGGGTGGGACCGCAGTTGAAGCGATCCTGGAAGACGTTGCGCAGACTCCGTTGAGAATAGCCACTGCGCTCTTCCAGATCGCTCAGATGTATGGGGCGATCGAGGTTGTTCTGAATCCAGTCCAGGAGTTCGTCGACAATCGACGCCTTCGTCCTTTGTTGCTGAGTGGCCCGTTTGCGGCATTTGTGGATCATGTCCCCGCAGATGGCCAGGGCCAGATTTCGGTAAATCAGTTGTTCCAGGCCAATCATGCCAAGCAGGTTGCTCTGCCCCAGCCCTGGCAGCCCCACCACTTCCAGGATCTGATGCAGGGCATGCACCAGATCACGCTCAGCGTTCAGGCGTGGCTGAATGAGTCGGATGCCACCGAGGCGCTGTCTGCATCGGGTTGCACTCAGTCGGAAGGAGGAGAGTTCCGTCGCAATTTGGCCCAGCCGTTGCTGGTCGATTCGGATGACCATCCCTCGGAAGGCTCCGATCCGCTCAGGATGGCTACCTCCCGGCAGGTAGAGCAGGTCATGCGGTGCCCGCAGGATTTGTTCCACGTTGCCTTGATGCACGGTGAGGTGGCTGTCCACAGGCACCAGCACGCTTGTGTTCCCTACCGCCGATCGGTTCTGACTGTGGAAGCCGCTAGAGATCTGAATGTCGTCGAGCTGCCAGCTTTGGGTGCCATCAGCACCTGGCATCACGAACTCGCTTGATTGGTAGGAGAGGCTGGTCATTAGGGCTGAACTCGCACAACGCAACGGAATCCCATGTGGCAGGTGGAGGTGTCGATGCCCTGCGCCATCCGGGCAGCTGGCCTGTATCGGCGGCAATAGCTTGGAGCGCACAGAAATGAGCCCCCCTTCACCACCTTGCGCGGCATCGATCCATGTTGGGAGTTGGAGTCGATACTGGCCTCACGGGCGGCTTCGGCGATTCCGCAACAACCCGAATCGCCTGAAGATTGCGCGTGATTGTCGCTGTACCAGTCGCTTGTCCACTCCCAGACATTGCCGATCATGTCCAGTAAGCCATAGCCGTTGGCTGGAAACGCGCCAATGGGCGAGGTGCGTTCATAGCCGTCCTGGAGGGAGTTGTGGTGGGGAAACTCCCCTTGAAAGGTGTTGGCGAGTATCTGTCCGCCCGGATGCAACTCGTCCCCCCAGGCGTATTCGGTGTTGTCAAGGCCGCCCCGCGCTGCCCGTTCCCACTCCCGTTCACTCGGGAGTTGCTTGCCCAGCCAGCGGGCATAGGCCTCGGCATCCTCGTAGGCGACATGCACAACGGGATGGTGCTCTCGGTTCTTGATCGAGCTACCTGGGCCTTCGGGATGGCGCCAAGTGGCCCCGGGGATGTATTGCCACCAGCTGTAGGGATCAGCCTGGGTGGGTGCTGCCGGAGGCGGCACAAACACGATCGAAGCTGGCGCCAGTTGCTCCGGTAGGGCTCCGGGATAGAGGGCTGGATCTGCAGCGCGTTCAGCCAGGGTTTGGTGGCCCGTGGCCTTCACGAATTTGAGGAACTGGGCATTGGTCACGGGAGCCCTATCGATCCAGAACCCCTCCACGACCTCCGAATGGGCGGGAGCTTCTTCGGGGTAGTGGCGGTCGGAGCCCATCACAAATTGACCCCCAGGGATCCAGCACATGTCCCGCGCCGGCGGCCGGCCGGGAGCACGCTGGCTCCTGCTGGATGGGGTGATGGAAGGGGCCGCAACCATGGGTGGATTGTTGAAAAGGCCCGGTGTTCACCGGGCCTGTTGACTGGGATGGACTCGACCGGCGCGTCTTAGGCAGCGCCGCTGGCGGCCTGTTCGAGCTTCTCCATCACCCGCTCCAGGGAGAAGCTCGCCGCCTTCTGGCGCGGTGGGTAGTCCACGAAGGTTTTGAGGAACTCGCCCACAAAGGCCTGGGCCGGCACGATCAGGAAGACATGATCGAAGATCCAATCCCAGTAGGTGTTGGAGGTGATGTCAGCCCGCTCGTAGGGGTCGGTGAGCAGGTTGAACATCTTGGGCACTCGCAGTTCCACAAAGGGCTCCGCCCAGATCTGGCAGGTGCCCTGCACGCGCTGCTCCCGGAACACGAATTTCCAGTTGTCGTAGCGCAGGCCCACCAGATCTCCGTCGTCGGAGAAGTAGAAGAACTCCTTCCGGGGGCTCTTGTCTGTCTTGCCCGTCCAGTAATCGAGCATGTTGTAGCCATCGAGGTGGATGTGGAAGTTCTTGTCCCCCACCTGATAGCCCGTGAGCAGCTTCTGCTTGATATCCGGTTCACCTGCAGCCGCCAGCAGCGTTGGCAGCCAGTCGAGGTGGCTGCAGATACCCGTGATGTTGGTGCCAGCGGGGATATGGCCGGGCCAACGCACCAGGGCGGGTACGCGATAGGCCCCCTCCCAGTTGGTGTTCTTTTCGCTGCGGAAGGGGGTCATGCCGGCATCGGGCCAGCTATTCATGTGGGGCCCGTTGTCGGTGCCGTACATCACGATGGTGTCGTCGGTGACGCCCAGCTCGTCGAGCAGGTCGAGCATTTCACCAATGCACTCGTCGTGATAGATCATCACGTCGTGGTATTCCGACTGCCAGCGCCCGGAACGGCCGATGTCCTGCGGCCGCGCATAGGTGCGGAAGTGCATGTGGGTTGTGTTGAACCACACGAAGAAGGGCTCCCCGGAGGCCACCGCATCGCGGATGAAGCGCTTGGCCTCCACCATGAACTCGTCGTCGGCCGTTTCCATCCGCTTGCGGGTGAGCGGGCCGGTGCTCTCGATCCGCTGGGTGCCATCGCCATTGGCCCAGCAGTGCAGCACACCGCGGGGCGCGAAGCGTTTGCGGAAGTTGGGGAACTCTGGATCGTCCTCCTTGGGATAATCGCGCAGTTCAGGCTCTTCCTCAGCATTGAGGTGATAGAGGTTGCCGAAGAACTCGTCGAAGCCGTGCATCGTCGGCAGATGCTCGTCACGGTCGCCGAAGTGGTTTTTGCCGAATTGACCCGTGCGGTAGCCCTGGGGTTTGAGTAATTCGGCAATGGTTGGATCTTCTGCCTTGAAGCCCTGCTCAGCTCCTGGCAGGCCCACCTTGGAAAGGCCGGTGCGGTACACGCTCTGGCCGGTGATGAAGGCTGCGCGACCGGCGGTGCAGCTCTGCTCGGCGTAGTAGTGGATGAATTTGGCGCCTTCTTTGGCCACTCGGTCGATGTTGGGGGTCTGATACCCCATCAGCCCATGGCTGTAGCAGCTCAGATTGCTCTGGCCGATGTCATCGCCCCAGAGGATCAGGATGTTCGGTTTTCCGTTCGGCATTGGGAGAGACCACCGAGAAAGGGGGTTGGCGGAGCTCTGTGACGCTTCCGCAACCCTTGCCATCGGATTGTGCGCAGGGTGGCAGGATGGCGCCGCTCGAAAAGTGCATTTCTACCGTTTTTGCTGCTTTCCTTCGGCTGTGTGGAGCAACTCGCCCAAGGGGCGGCCTCACTGGGTTTGGACTACTCCTTCACCCAGCTTGCCGGTGGCCCCCTGGCGGCCGACCTCACCCCTGTTGTGCTCGGCCCATTACAGCTGGTGCGCCTTCGATACAACCGGGCCCTCCACGTGGCCGGTGTCAAGCCACCGGGTCAGCAGGTGTTCGCCCTGAATCTGGCGCCCCTGGACACCACCGACGCGATCCGCAGCCACGGCCAACTGTTAACCGCTGCCTCGATCTTTGGTACGCGCCCCACGGGTGAGGCTCATCTCGTTCTGCCGGACAGCTCTGAGTTTGGTTTGCTCTCCATGAAGCGGGAGCTGTTTCAGCAGTGGGCGCTGGACCTGGGCTTCGGGCACCTCGAGGAGCACCTCCCCGCTACCAATTGGTTAGCTCTGGACCCCCAGTCGTTTGAGGGCCTGCGCCGCTTCGTGCTCCACCTCTTCCGTGTGGCGACACACCAGCCCGACTTGTTCGAGGAGCCCACCTGGCAGCGCTTGGCCCTCAACGACTTTGTTCCCCTGCTGATGAGTGGGTTGAGCCAATCCCTGGGTCAGGGTGTGCGGCCAGCGCGCACCCCGGCCCGGATCGACATGGTGAAGCGGCTGCAGCGCTGGATGGCAGACCATCCGACTGAGCCCATCACCCTCGACGACCTCTGTCGCCAGATGTATGTTAGCCGCCGCAGTGTGATTCAGGGATTCCGTGAGCATCTGGGCATAGGACCGATGGCCTATCTCAAGCTGCAGCGCCTGCATGCCGTACGCCGCCAGTTGCTGGCGGCGGCACCCGATCAGGTAAGCGTCACCGGGGTGGCGGCCAACTTCGGCTTCTTTAATTCGGGTCATTTCGCCCGTGACTACCGTCAGTTGTTCGGCGAGCTCCCCAGCATCACGTTGTTAGCGCGCCCCCTGAGGAAGGGAATCGACACCAGCACTGTGATCAGCAGGTAGGCCAGGATTCCGATCTTCACGCCACTCAGGTGGCTGCCATGGGTACTGGCCAGCAGCAGGGCCAGCCCCGGATTGCGCATCGAGGTCACCAGGGAGGTGGTCGTGCGCTCTTGGCTGTCGTTGCCGGCTAGCACGTAGCCGATGGCCAGGGCGGCCACCACCATCACCACCATCAGGGCCAGGGCCGCCAGGTTCCTGGCCAGGAAGGGCAGCAGGATGGGCCCCGCCTTGATCAGCACCACCAGGATCAGCAGCAGCAGCAGGATGTTGGCCAGCTTGTCGATGGGGCTTTCGAGGCGATTCGCCAGCGATGGCGCGACCTGGCGCAGTAGCAGGCCAATCGCCAGGGGCAACACCTGCACCCGCGCCACCTGAACGGCCACCGTGCCGGGTTCGATGTTCCAGCCTTCGATCCCGAAGATGGCGCGGAAGCCAGCCGCCATCAGCGGCACCGACACGATGGCCCCCAGGGCGGCCCCCACCTGCAGCAGGCCCGCGAGTTGGCGGTCGCCGCCAGATTTCCCCGCTTTGCGCAGGGTGAGCGGAGCGCTCGGACAGAGGGCCATCAGGGCCACGGCATAGCGCGCCGGTTCCGTGAGGGCATAGCTCCAGGGGGTTTGCAGCAGCAGCAGTGCCACCAGGGGCACCAGCAGGCAGGAGCCGATCAACGCCCTGATCAACAACCCTGGCCGCCTCGTCCACTGCTGCAGCGCTTCCGGTCGCAGGCTGATGCCCAGGGCCAGCATGATCGTGAACAGGGTGGTGCTCACCAGCAGGCCAGGGGTTGCCGTCATCGGCCGATGCCTCCAAGAAACAGAAGAACGAGAGCAGCCAGGCCGATCAGGGTGATCATCACGGCGGTGGCTGAAGCTATGGATGGCTCCTCCTGATAGGTGAAGTCGTCCCGCAGCAGGCGTTTGAGGTTGCGGTGGTGTTGTCGGGTGGCTGCCGCCATGGCCACCACGCCGGTGACGATGAAGGCCAGGGCCACCAGTTGCACGCTCCAACCGGGGTTGCCGATCTGGCCTGGATTGCGGCTGTTGATGGCGGCGACGATCTTGTCGAGGCCGAAGCCGAAGCTGATCAGCGACAGGCAGGTGCGGATCCAGGCCATCAAGGTGCGCTCAGCTGCATCCCGGTTGCGCTGGCGGGCGAGGTTGTCGGCGAGGTTCATGGATGTACTCCGTCGCGTGGCTGGTCTTGTTCAAACCGCATCTCGGCTTCCAGTTCCCTGGCCAGGAACACGTTGAGGAAGGTGCGGATCACGGCCACCACCGCCAGCTGAATCAGGTTGTCCCTGGTGGGACTCGACGTGGTGGACACGATGTCGGCCCCGAGTTGGAATTCCAGGGCCAGGGACAGCCAGCTGCCGAAGGTGAGCCGGGCATTGGCCGTGGGGCGTAGGGAACGGTTGCCAGCTCGCCTCAGGCAGCGGGCCTGGCGCAGGGTGGCTAGCAGGCCCACCAGCACCGTGCCGACAGAGAGCGCTTCGAGCAGGAAGCGCATCGCCGCAGCCGCGTGGGCGAGGACGGCTTCTGGAGCTTCAAGCGTGATCACGGGGTTTGGGGTGGCGTTGCGTCAACAGATGGCTCAGCCAGCCCGGTGCGGCCACCGAGGCCACGAGGATGGTGAGCGAGGTGCTCAGCCGGCTGGAGAAGGTGCGGGCTGGATCCAGCCCGGAGTGAATGAAGGTGAGGGTCACGATGGCGGCGAACACGCCCGTGGTGAGAGCACTGGCGGAACGCAGCAGGTCGCGAGGACGGCGGCCATCGAGGGGCAGGTGGGCTCTGCTGAGGGTGTGACCGGCGATCACACCCGCCACCGCCAGGAACAGCACCGTGAGCGCCCGTTGTTCGACGTTCTGTTCCGGGCCGCTCTGCTGCAACACGGCCGCCAGCACCCAAGCGGTCCCTACCAGGGTGCCCGTGGCGGCACCGATCAGACCCCACCACTGGCTGGCCCGTTGCACGCTGCTGCTGAGGGTGGCTCCCCCCGCCAGCACCAGGGCGCTGAGCAGGGTGGAGGGCACCACGGGCAGGTTCCGGGCCAAGGCGAAGCCCACGGCGCCACCGACCAATCCACCGACGATGCGGCTGCGTTGCAGCGCTGGCGATGGTGGGGGCGTGGGCCTTGGAGGCGGCGGTTCGTGCACAGGGCTCCGCAGCGGGCCCCCGCAAGGTAAGGACCCCGTTTCCATGGCGTCAGCGTGATTCGGTGGAACTGCGCGGATTCGGCATAGCCAGAGCTGTGAGCTCGCGGTGCGGTGGCGGGGTGGCGCTGGATGGAGGCGTCGTTGGGCGGGCGATAGGGTCGTTCCAGGCAGGCTTCCCCATGACAAACGCCGCAGCGCAACTGGACATTCAGGCCGCGGACGGTGGCCCGATCGGCGTGATGATCTGCGGCCATGGCAGCCGGAATCGCCAGGCCGTGGCTGAATTCGCCCAGCTGGCGGAGGGACTGCGGCTGTTGCTGCCCCACGTGCCGGTGGAGTACGGCTACCTGGAGTTCGCTCGGCCGATCCTGCGCGACGGGCTCGACAAGCTGCGGTCACAGGGGGTGAAGCGGGTGCTGGCGGTGCCGGGGATGCTGTTCGCGGCCGGCCATGCCAAGAACGACATCCCCTCCGTTCTCAATACCTATGCGGCTGAAACCGGCCTACGCATTGATTACGGCCGCGAGCTTGGCGTGGATCTGCAGATGATCCAGGCCGCCGGGGCCCGCATCCAGGAGGCGCTGGACACCGCGGCGGCCAGCGGGGCCGTTCCCCTCAGCGACACCCTGCTGGTGGTGGTGGGGAGGGGCTCCTCCGATCCGGATGCCAACTCCAACGTGTCGAAGGTGACGCGCATGTTGGTGGAGGGCTTCGGCTTTGGCTGGGGCGAGACCGTGTATTCCGGGGTGACCTTCCCCCTGGTGGAACCGGGCCTGCGCCATGTGGTGCGGCTGGGCTTCAAGCGGATTGTGGTGTTCCCCTATTTCCTCTTTTCCGGGGTGCTGGTGAGTCGCATTCGCCAGCACACGGCCCTGGTGGCTGCTGACCACCCCGAGGTGGAGTTTGTGGACGCCTCCTATCTGGGTGATCACCCGCTGGTGATTGCCACCTTCCGCGAACGGGTGGAGGAGGTGGTGCGCGGCGAGGCGCTGATGAATTGCTCCCTCTGCAAGTACCGCGCCCAGGTGCTGGGGTTTGAGACAGAGGTGGGGGCGCCTCAGCAGAGCCACCACCACCATGTGGAGGGGCTGATTGAGGGCTGCACCCTCTGTGAGCACGAGTGCACCGGTGCCTGTCAGCCCGATGGCATCCCGATTCCCCTGGGCCACCAGCACGACCACAGCCATGATCACGACCACAGCCATGGTGATGACCACGGCCACAGCCACAGCCACAGCCATGGGCACGATCACGGCCATGCCCCCTATCCCCACGCGGACCATCCCCTGGGGCCGCGCACCCTTTACAAGCCGGCGTTGAAATCCGAAGAGAAGGGGTGATTTTGCTCGCCTCATCCGTCTCGGTGTCAGTCGTGTCCCATGAGACCACTGGCTGATAGGGCCTGCTGATCAATCCCTGCTTTCCTCGGTGGTGGGGCATTTTCCCCAGGTCCGCCTGCTGTTTTCCCCAGCCGATGGCTGGAAACGCGCCATCTGTTGAGGTCTTGGGGATTGCTGCATTTCGTCCACACCGCACTTGACAGCCCGCGCCCCGCTGCTAGCCGGGCTCTTGTCCCCTCGGAAGATGCCGCTGAAAACCCTTGGGCCACCAGCTGTCTCACGCTGGAGCGGGTTGGTTCCGGGGCTGGGCGACCCCTTTGACGCAGGGGCCTTCGCCGTGGCTTCCTGGCTGCTCACGACGGGGCGGCAAGGGTGGACCGAGACATGGCGAGGGAGCGCGACCAGCAGCAAGATCAGGCCCTGAATGGGTCCGTGCAGGAGCATCTGCGCCGCTGCCTCGATCAGCAGGATGCTGTCCCGGCTGCCGCCCCCCGGGTGAGCCTGGAGGCCGAGGTGCCAGAAGCCCTGTTCGATGGCATGCGGGCCTTCCTGGAGGGTCGCCCGGAATGGGATCAATACCGCGTGATCACTTCGGCCCTGGCCGGATTCCTCTTTCAGAACGGTTGCAGTGATCGTTGCGTGTCTCAGCACTATCTCAACGGTCTGTTCATGCAGCCCGGTGAGTGAACACAAAAAAGCGGGAGTGCCAAGCCCCCGCCTGTGTTTTCTCCCTTGCCCGACCTGTTAGAGGTCGCTCCAAGAGTGTGCGGGGGCTGCCGGGATCGGATTGTGGTGGATGACACCGGATCCACGATTCATCGTTCGCGATTCATAACAGCCCCCGCTTGATCGCGTTGGCGGCGTGGTCGCAGGCCCGCCAGGTCACCGCCATCTCCGTGAGGGTGGGGCTTTGCCAACCGGCACTGGGCCAGCAGCTGCCATCGGTCACCAGCAGGTTGGGGGTCCGCCAGAGTTGGTTCCAGGGGTTCAGCACACCGGCCTCTTCTT
>JBIIQU010000056.1:0-6550 GCA_044341905.1 Vulcanococcus sp.
CATGTAGACGAACCTCCAGTCGATTCCTCATCCGAGTCATCATCGAGACACCATTTATGAGCGGCGAGCACAAAGGCACTCCGATCCGCAACATCGCGATCATTGCCCACGTTGACCACGGCAAGACAACCCTTGTGGATGCGCTGCTCGGCCAGTCGGGCATCTTCCGTGAAGGTGAGGCTGTGCCCACGTGCATCCTCGACTCCAATGATTTGGAGCGGGAGCGGGGCATCACGATCCTCTCCAAGAACACCGCCGTGGATTACAACGGCATCCGCATCAACATCGTGGACACCCCTGGCCACGCCGACTTCGGCGGTGAGGTGGAGCGCGTGCTGGGCATGGTGGACGGCTGCCTCCTGATCGTGGATGCCAACGAGGGGCCCATGCCCCAGACCCGCTTTGTGCTCAAGAAGGCGCTGGAGAAGGGCCTGCGTCCGATCGTGTTTGTCAACAAGATCGACCGTGCCCGGGTGGATCCTGAGCAGGCCGTGGACAAGGTGCTCGACCTCTTCCTGGAGCTCGGTGCCGACGATGACCAGTGCGACTTCCCCTACCTGTTTGGTAGCGGCATGGGTGGCTATGCCAAGCCGGACATGAAGACCGAGAGCGAGACCATGAAGCCGCTCTTTGACGCGATTCTGCGCCATGTTCCGCCCCCGGTTGGCGATCCGGAGAAGCCCCTGCAGCTGCAGGTCACCACCCTCGACTACTCCGACTTCCTGGGTCGGATCATGATTGGCCGTATTCACAACGGCACCATCAAGGGTGGGCAACCCGCGGCGCTGATCCGTGATGACGGCAGCATCAAGCGCGGCCGGATCAGCAAATTACTGGGCTTCCAGGGCCTGCAGCGCGTGGAGATCGCCGAGGCCCGCGCCGGCGATCTCGTGGCCGTGGCGGGCTTCGACGAGGTGAACATCGGCGAGACGATCGCCTGCCCGGATCACCCTGAGGCGCTGCCCCTGATCAAGGTGGACGAGCCCACCCTCCAGATGACCTTCGTGGTCAACGACTCGCCCTTCGCCGGTAAGGAAGGCAAGTTCGTCACTAGCCGTCAGCTGCGCGACCGCCTGCAGCGGGAGCTGCTCACCAACGTGGCCCTGCGGGTGGAAGACACCGATTCCCCCGACCGCTTCGCTGTGAGCGGCCGTGGTGAACTGCACCTCGGCATCCTGATCGAAACCATGCGCCGGGAGGGCTATGAGTTCCAGGTGAGCCAGCCCCAGGTGATCTTCCGCACCATCGATGGCACCCCCAGCGAGCCCTTCGAAACCCTGGTGATGGATGTGCCCGAGGAGTCTGTGGGCGCCTGCATCGAGAAGCTCGGCATCCGCAAGGGCGAGATGCAGAACATGGAGAACACCAACGATGGCCGCACCCAGCTGGAGTTCGTAGTCCCCTCCCGTGGCTTGATCGGCTTCCGCGGCGAGTTCATCCGTGCCACCCGTGGCGAGGGGATCATGAGCCATTCCTTCCTGGACTACCGCCCCATGCAGGGCGATCTGGAGGCCCGCCGCAACGGGGTTCTGGTGTCCTTCGAAGAGGGAACAGCCACCTTCTATGCCCTCAAGGGTGCCGAGGATCGCGGTCAGTTCTTCATCACCCCAGGCACCAAGGTCTACAAGGGGATGATCGTGGGCGAACACAATCGTCCGCCCGATCTCGAGCTGAACGTCTGCAAAGCCAAGCAGGTGACCAACATCCGCTCCGCCGGTGCTGAGGTGCTGGACACCCTGCAATCCCCCATCCAGATGACCCTGGAGCGGGCCCTGGAGTACATCGGGCCCGACGAGATGCTGGAGGTCACTCCCGAGTCGATCCGTCTGCGCAAGCTGCCCGCCAAAAAAGCCGCCAAGCGCTGAGCGCTTCCTTCCACTCCCCGCCCATGGATGAGGAAACCAGCCTGATGGCCGATCCCCGCTTCGGGGAGGCCGTCAGGCTTTTCAATGCCGGCGAATGGTATGCCTGCCACGACGGCTTTGAGGAGCTGTGGCATGAAACCCAGGGCCCGTGCCGCAAGGCCCTGCAGGGTGTTCTGCAGATCGCTGTAGCCCAGCTCCATCTGGAGCGGGGTAATCTCCGCGGAGCCACCGTGCTGTTTGGGGAAGGCATCGGACGGCTCAGGCCCTACGGCGCTTCGGTGCTGGGCTGGTGTCTGGATCCGCTCCTGGATGCGGCGGAGCGCCGGCTGCGCGTGCTCCAGCAAGGCCTTGATCCAGTGGGGGAACCCTTGCCCCAACTTGTCGTCACCATGGATCGGGATTGCTGAAATGCCAAACGAACCGGGCCTTACATTGCACGCACTCAGCGCTTGGGGAACAGGCTTGGTTGCACAGCAGGGCTTGGTCAATCCCACACGCAGATCATGGGTAGGTCGATGCCTGGTTCTGGCAGGGGCCAGTGCCGCCACCCTTGCGCTCGGCCCGGTTCAAGTTTGGGCTCAACGCCGCATGCCCGTGATCGTGGCCCCAGTTTTGGCACCTTCAGAGACTGCCCGAGGAAACACACTTCCTAAGCAGCTGGTTGAATCAGGCCCTTTCAGCTCACCAGCGCCAGAGGCCGTCAGTGTTCCCACGGGTCCAGCCCCCGCTCAGATCAACACGGGCCTGGTCACGATCGAGTCCGATTTGCAGCAGACCGACCAAGCCACCGGTGTGGTGACCGCCACAGGTAACGTGCGAATCGTCTATCCCGATCAGCGGGTTGTGGCCACGTCCCGCCAGGCTCAGTACTTCAGTAAAGAAGGCCGGGTGGTGCTTAGCGGTGACGTGGACATTGTGCAGGAGGGCGGCAATCTGCTCAGAGCTGACAAGGTGGTGTACTTCCTGGATTCAGAGCGTCTCATTGCCGTGCCTCCTGAAGGCCAGCAGGTGTTCAGCCGGGTGCGCATCACCACCCTTCAGGCGGAGCAGCCCCCGAAGGCCGTTGTGAAAAGCAAGGCCTTGCCCGAGACCAACACCCGGAGGATGTTTCCCATCAGTCCAATGGTCCAACCCGCTACTCAGCCTGGGGTTCAGCCATGAGCCTGGTGCTCGATCAGGTGGCTCTCACGATTGCAGGCCGCCCTCTGGTGAAGGGTGTGAGCCTTAGCCTCAATCCCGGCGAGGTGGTTGGTCTGCTGGGTCCCAACGGCGCTGGCAAAACCACTACGTTCAACCTGGTTACCGGTTTGTTGCGTCCAGACGCCGGTCGGGTCCTGATGGACGGACAGGCAATCGCAGACCTCTCCATGCCCAAGCGAGCACGCCTTGGCATTGGTTACCTTCCCCAGGAAGCAAGTGTGTTTCGCACCCTTGATGTGCGTGACAACCTGTTGCTCGCCTTGCAGGAAAGTGGAGCACCCAGAGCTCTGTGGCGCGAACGGGTGGAGCAACTGGTAGACGAATTTCATTTGCGGCCTTTTGTGCATCGCCGCGGTTTCCAACTCTCCGGTGGAGAGCGCCGCCGCTGCGAAGTTGCTCGAGCCCTGGCTGTCGGTGAACAGGGCCCGCGTTATCTTCTTCTGGACGAGCCTTTTGCTGGCGTCGATCCCTTGGCCGTCTCCGATCTCCAGGGGCTGATCGGGCGGCTGCGTGAGCGAGGCATGGGGGTTCTCATTACCGATCACAATGTGCGTGAGACCTTGGCGATCACTGATCGCGCTTATATCCTCACGGAGGGAAGTATTCTGGCCAGCGGACCATCTCAGGAGATGGCGAACGATCCGTTGGTCCGTCGTCACTATCTTGGCGAGGGATTCAGGCTGTGACCATCACGCAAATGTCTCTGCCAAGACCTCTGCACCGTGCCGTCAACTTGCTGCAACGTCAGTGGCGGCGCATCCCCCTGATGGATCGCTGGCTTGCCAATGAACTCGTCGGGCCTTTGCTCTTCGGTATCGCCGCCTTCACCACGGTGTCCCTTTCGGTGGGTGTGGTGTTCGAGTTGGTGCGCAAAGTGGCCGAGGCGGGCCTGCCACTGCTGGCGGCTGGTCATGTGCTGTTTTTGCGACTACCGGGCTTTCTGGTGCTCTCGTTCCCGATGGCCACGCTGATGGCCACGTTGCTTGCTTACAGCAGGCTCTCCAGCACGAGTGAACTCACCGCCCTGCGAAGTATCGGTGTTGCCACCTGGCGAATGGTGGCATCTGGGCTTGTGGTGGCCCTGTTGATGAGCCTGCTTACCTTTGTTTTTAACGATGCAATTGTGCCGAATGCCAACCTCCTGGCTTCCAGCACTCTCGACAATGCCCTGGGTCGCGCAATCTCAGCACAGCGCGGGCAAAACGTTGTTTATTCCCGGTTTGGTCGAGTTCGCCCCAGGGTCGCTGGTGGCGATGCCGGCGAAGGATTGACACAGTTGTTCTATGCAAAAGAATTTAAGGATGGCCAGATGGAGGGGGTTACCTTGCTGGACTTCTCCCTTGAATCCCAGCAACAAGTCTTAACCTCAAGCCATGCTGTCTGGAACGATGCGAAGGCGATGTGGGAGTTCCGAAATGGACGCATCGTCACGATCGATGGTGAATCGAACTCAACCACATCAGCCGTCTTTGATCGCTATTACTACCCATTCACCAAAGCTCCCCTTGAGCGCGCCCAGTTACCCACTGATGCGGCTCAGATGACTGTCGCCCAGGCTGTCCGAGCAGAACAACTGCTGTTGCAGGCGGGGGATCAAAAGGAGGCGCGCCGACTCCGGGTTCGCATCCAGGAGAAGTTCGCCTTTCCAGCGATCTGTTTGGTGTTTGGTCTGATCGGCAGCAGCCTGGGGGTGCGACCCAACTCACGCACCAGTCGCAGCCAGGGATTCGGCATCAGTGTGCTGCTGATCTTTGGTTATTACCTGATGTCCTTCATCTTCAGCTCTCTGGGCGTGAAGGGCACCCTGCTGCCGTTCTTCGCCGCTTGGACCCCGGTACTGATCGGCTTGGCCGGTGGACTTGTGTTGCTCAAGCAGGCCAGCCGCTAAACGCCGCTGTCCCGCGGCAGACTGACCCCCTCATCCAGACCTCACCTCCACCCCTGTGACCGATCCGGTTCTGCTGCTGGGCCTGGGCGCCTTTGCCCTGTTGCTGCTGGCCCTGCCCCTGTCCTTCTGGAGTGTCAGCGGCGCCGGCAAGGGCAGCAGTGTGGTGCGGCTGCTAGTGGCAGGCGCCAACCTCGCCCTCACGGCCCAGCTGGTACTGCGCTGGTGGCAGTCCGGCCACTTCCCGATCAGCAACCTCTACGAGTCCCTCTGTTTCCTGGCTTGGGCCTGCACCCTCACCCAGTTGTTGGTGGAGCGCTCCTACCCATCTCCCCTGGTGGCGGCAGCGGCAACACCCATCGGCCTGGGCTGTGTGGCCTTTGCCAGTTTTGCCTTGCCCGATCAGCTCCAGCAGGCTGCGCCACTCGTGCCGGCCCTGCGGTCCAGCTGGCTGATCATGCATGTGAGCGTGATCATGGTGAGCTACGCAGCCCTGCTGGTGGGTTCCCTGCTCTCCGCTGCGGTGTTGGTGACCGATCGGGGCCAATCCCTGGAATTGCGCAGCAGCTCTATCGGCAGTGGTGGCTACCGCCAGGCCCAGCTGGCCGCCGATGGCGGGGCAGCGGGGCTCAACCTGTCCAGTAGCAGCATTTCCCTGAGCGAGCAGCTCGATAGCCTCAGTTATCGCACCATCACCGTCGGCTTCCTGTTGCTGTCGATTGGGATCGTGAGTGGTGCCGTGTGGGCCAATGAGGCCTGGGGCAGCTGGTGGAGCTGGGACCCCAAGGAAACCTGGGCTCTGATCTGTTGGCTGGTGTACGCCGCCTATCTGCACACCCGCCTCAGCCGTGGCTGGCAAGGTCGCCGGCCGGCTCTGGTGGCTGTGGCCGGTTTTGTGGTGATCTGCGTCTGTTACATCGGCGTGAACCTGCTGGGCATCGGCCTTCACAGCTATGGCTGGTTCCTGAGCTGAACCCTCGCTCAGACCGCGGCCTGGCCGCAAAAAAGGGGGGCTAGGCCCCCCTGTTTCATTGATCCGTGCTGTTCAGGAGCGCGATCAGGCAGCCACGGCCACGGGGCGCTTGCTGTTGCGGATCCCGGTGATGGCGTCGGCGTAGCTGGGCTGGTTGAACACGCCGGAGCCGCTCACAATGGCGTTGGCTCCCGCCTCGATCACCTTCCAGGCGTTCTCGGCCTTGATGCCACCGTCCACCTCGATCCAGGGGTCGAGGCCGCGCTCATCACACATGCGGCGCAGGTCGCGGATCTTCTGCACCTGGTTCTCGATGAAGCTCTGGCCGCCAAAGCCAGGGTTCACGCTCATCACCAGTACCAGATCGCACAGCTCCAGGCAGTACTCGAGGGTGTCGAGCGGGGTGCTCGGGTTGAGCACCGCGCCGGCCATCTTGCCGAGATCCTTGATCTGGGCCAGGTTGCGGTGCAGGTGGGGGCACGCCTCCACCTGGACGGAAATGATGTCCGCACCCGCCTTGGCGAAGTCGGCCACGTACTTCTCCGGCTCCACGATCATCAGGTGCACATCCAGGGGCTTCTGGGTCACCGGGCGCAGGGCCTCCACAATCAAAGGACCGATGGTGAT
>JBIIQU010000057.1:0-6531 GCA_044341905.1 Vulcanococcus sp.
GGTGCAGTGGCTGCGGGCCAGGGCCGTGGTGCTGGCCACCGGAGGTGGAGGGCACCTGTTTGCCAACACCACGAACCCGGCTCAGGCGAGCGGCGATGGCGTGGCGATGGCCTGGCATGCGGGTGCGGCGATCCGTGATCTGGAGTTCGTTCAGTTTCATCCCACCGCCCTGATGCTGCCGGGGGCTCCCCATTTCTTGATCTCGGAAGCGGTGCGCGGCGAGGGAGCCCGCCTGGTGGATGCCTCAGGCGCCAGCCCCGTGGCCGATCTACCTGGCCGCGACCTGGCTCCCCGCGATGCCGTGAGCCGGGCCCTGGTCCGTCGCATGCGGGAACTGGAGGTGGAGCACCTCTGGCTGGATCTGCGGCCCGTGGGGCGGGAACGGCTGGAGCGTCAGTTCCCCACCATCCTGGGCCGTTGCCGTGAACTGGGGCTCGAGCCCACGGCCGAGCCGATCCCCGTGGCACCCGCTGCCCATTACTGGATGGGCGGGATTCGCACAGATGTGCATGCCGCCACCAGCCTTCCCGGCCTGTATGCCGTGGGTGAGGCCGCCAGCACCGGGGTGCATGGGGCCAATCGCCTGGCCAGCAACTCCCTGATGGAATGCCTGGTCTTCGCCCGGCAGTTGCGCCACATCCAGCTGGGAGAGCTGTGGGTTGGAGCCCCGCCTGCGGGTTCGGAGGCGGTCGTGAACACGGCCAATGGGGCGGCCACAGCCCTTGCCATCGAAGCGCTGCGCGAACGCTGTTGGACCGTGGCCGGTGTGGAACGGCAGCCCACAGCCCTGCGCCAGAGCCTGGGCCAGGTGCAACGGCAGCGGGCAAGCCTGGAGCGGCAGCCAGGCCTGATGGCGGTTGCCTCCGGCACCCAGATCCCTGGGGAGCAGCTGCAAGCCCTGGTCAAGGGCCATGAACTGCTCCAGCGGCTGAGCCTGGCGGAACTGCTCCTGGAAGCCGCCCTGTTCCGCCAGGAGAGCCGAGGAGGCCACTATCGGCTGGATTGCCAGGCCACCCAGCCGTTCTGGCAGCGGCACACCCTGCAGCAGAAGAACCGGGCCATTCACACCGAGCCGATCGGCGGCTCGGATTAGAAGTTGCGTGGGCCGTTGTAACCGCTCAGTTGGGCCAGCTTTTCGAGCGGTTTGACGCCGGAATTGAGCTGGCCATTGATCTCCCAGCTGGGGTAGCCATCAATCTTTTTGGCCTCACAGAGCGCTGTCTGGCTGTTGCGCCCATCAGGGGCACACTCGATCACCGTGAGTTTTTCAGTGGCTTGGCGGCCAAACAGCTCCTTCTGTTCATGGCAATGGGGACACCAATAGGCGGTGTAGAGCTTGGCTCCGCTGGCGGTGAGGTGGCTGGCCAACTCCACCTTGGCCGCGGAGCTCTCCGCCCGGACGGCCGGGGGCACACCCTTGCCGGTCTCGACAGCGGGCTTACCCACGGAGGCGGCCCAACCCAGGCTCAACACGCCCACCACCAGGGCCGTGATCACCCCACGGAACACCAGTTGGCCGCGATCGTCCCAGTCGCCGCCCACAAGGCTGAGCACGAACAGAGCCAGGCTGAGGGTGGCCGAGAGGATGCAAAAGGGACAGCAATCTCGGATGCCGAAGGCCATCACCCCCAGCAGCACAGCGCTGAACACGGCCATGCCCGTGCTGAGCAGGAACAGTCCCCACCAGCTGCGCTGGCCCAGGCTGGCCCTGGCCTCACCCTGGAGCACCAGGGGCACCACAGCCATCAACAGGATGGCGCCGTAGGAGAGACAACCAAACAGAGCCAGGGGTTGTCCGAGCACACTGCCCCAGGCGCTGGAGAGCACCTTCTCGCAGCCATTGCACCCGAAGAAGCCCTGGCTGCTGCAGCTCAGGGCACCCAGCACCCCCCACGACTTGAGCGTGATCGAGCCGGTGTCGATCACGCCGATGGTGGACAGCACCGCCATCAGCACCCGTACCCACTTACGGCCGGAGTCGCTGCGGCGCCGGTTACTGCCCAGGCGTTCGCTCAAGCGGGAGGAGGTCACGGGGCCATCACGATCTGGTGGGATTGTGGCAGCAGTTGTCCGATCGCACCCAGCAAGGGCGCCAGGGAAAGGGCCTCAATGCCTCTCAGTAGGGTGACGGATTGGCCGGCGCGCGGCCCCATCGGTCCAGACAGCAGCAAGACACCCTTAAGCCCCATCCCATGAGCCAGACGCCAGCCAACACCGCAGCCCCGCGCAAGACCGTTGCTTTCGCTCACCTCGGCTGCGAGAAGAACCGGGTGGACACCGAGCACATGCTCGGCCTGCTGGCCCAGGCCGGCTATGGCGTGAGTGCCGACGAGAGTGAGGCCAGCGTGGTGGTGGTGAACACCTGCAGCTTCATTCAGGACGCACGGGAGGAATCGGTGCGCACCCTGGTGGAGCTGGCGGAACAGGGCAAGGAGTTGATCATCGCCGGCTGCCTGGCTCAGCACTTTCAGGAGGAGCTGCTCGAATCCCTGCCGGAGGCCCGCGCCATCGTGGGCACCGGCGACTACCAGCACATCGTGAGCGTGTTGGAGAGGGTGGAAGCCGGCGAACGGGTGAACCAGGTGAGTGCCAACCCCACCTTTGTGGGCGATGAGCACCTGCCCCGCTACCGCACCACCTCCGAGGCCGTGGCCTATCTGAAGGTGGCCGAGGGCTGCGACTACCGCTGCGCCTTCTGCATCATTCCCAAACTGCGGGGCGACCAGCGCTCCCGCACCATCGAAAGCATCGTGGCCGAGGCCCAGCAGCTGGCAGCCCAGGGGGTGCAGGAACTGGTGCTGATCAGCCAGATCACCACCAACTATGGCCTGGATCTCTATGGCAAACCCCAACTAGCACAGCTGCTGCGCGCCCTTGGGGAGGTGGAGATCCCCTGGATTCGGGTGCACTACGCCTACCCCACCGGCCTGACGCCCGAGGTGCTGGCGGCCTACCGGGAGGTGCCCAACGTGCTGCCCTATCTGGATCTGCCCCTGCAGCACAGCCACCCCGACGTGCTGCGGGCCATGAACCGCCCCTGGCAGGCGGATGTGACCTCGGGCCTGCTGCAGCGCATCCGCGAGCAACTACCCGAGGCCGTGCTGCGCACCACCTTCATCGTGGGCTTCCCGGGCGAAACCGAAGAGCACTTCCAACACCTGCTGGATTTCGTGGCGGAGCAACGCTTCGACCACGTGGGCGTGTTCACCTTCTCGGCCGAGGAGGGAACCGCCGCGGCAGACCTGCCGGATCAGGTGCCGGCCGAGGTGGCCGCCGAACGCAAGGACAGGCTGATGGCCCTGCAGCAACCGATCGCCGCCGAGCGCAATGGCACCTGGGTGGGGCGCATCGTGGATGTGCTGATCGAACAGGAGAACCCGAGCACCGGCGAGATGCTGGGCCGCTGTGCCCGCTACGCCCCGGAAGTGGATGGCGAGGTGCGGGTGAAACCCGGCGTCGGCGGCCTCTGCGCCGCCCCAGGCACCCTCGTGCCCGTGCGCATCACCGCCGCCGACACCTACGACCTGATCGGTGAGGTGGTGGGCGCCAAGGCCATGGTGGGCGATGCCCTCGCGGCCCGGCGGACGGGCGCTTGATTCAGGCCCTACAGCGGCTACGGCGCCAACTCACCCGCCATCAACGCACCACGTTCCTGCTGGCTTCAGGCCTGAGCACGGCCGGCTCGTTCGCCGGGCTCACGGCCAAGGGGTGGCTGCTGATGGAGGGGGCCGGCAATCCCCTACTGCTGGCCCTGCACTTCGCCCTGCTCACCCTGCCCACCCTGGCGGTGAGTGGGCCTGCAGGGGTGCTGACCGACCGGGTGGGCAGTGAGCGGGTGCTGATCCGGGCCCAGTGGGCCCTGTTCGCCGCCGCCGTGCTGGGGGCCATCGCCATCCCGATCAGCGAAGGCCGAATGCAGGACGGCCTCCTGCTGCTCAGCACCCTGGGCATTGGCACCGCCAGCGCCTACGAACTCACAGCTCGCAACAAGTACGTGGCCCTGCTGGTGGAGGAACCAGAGCAGCTCGGCCCCTATCTCACCAGCTTCTCGGTGATCTTCAACGTGGGCAAGCTGGTGGGGCCGCCCCTGGGTGGCTTCCTGCTGGCCGCCACTGGCCCCGCCCTGGCCCTCGCCCTGGATGCCGCCACCTATCTGGTGCCCATCGCCAGCTTGCTGTGGCTGATGGCCCCCTACCGGGAACGCGAGCAACGCAGCCAGAAGGGCAAGGCCGCCAGCCTGGCGACAGCCTGGCGGGACTGCGGCGCCGATCTGCGCCATGTGCTGGTGTTCACAGCACTGGCCTGCCTGGTGGGCTTCTTCCATCCCGGCCTGGCGCCGCTCATGGCCGCCCAGCTGCTGGGCCCAAGCCCGCTGGCCCTGGGTCTGTTCACCAGCGTGATTGCAGCAGGCAGCATCACCGGCGGGGTGGTGCTGCAGCGGCGGGCCGCCGTGCTCAGCCGGCAACCTGGGGTCTTGCTGGGGGTCAGCACCGTGCTGACAGCCCTGGCCCAACTGGGACTGGCCCTGCAGTGGCCTCAGGCCTGGGGGCTGGCCATGGCGTTCCTGATCGGCGCTGGCACAGCCTGCCTGCTATCAGGCACCAATCTGATCATCCAGGTGCATGCACCCCAGGTACTGCGGGGGCGCATGGCCGGCCTGGGGCAAATCGCTTTCCTGGGTGGCGGTGGGATCAGCGGCCTGGCCGCCGCCGGACTCACCGTCCAGATGGGGGTATGGGGTTGTTTCGGATTGCTCGGAAGCCTGGGCCTCGCCCTTGGAACCTGGGAGCTAGTGAACAAACGAACAATGCGGCTGAGCTAACGCCCAGCCGCCGGTGGCGCACATCTGAGCCAAATCGGCCTCAGATCAGCTTGACGCCGCGCAGCACGAAGGAGATGGCAGCTGCGGCAACCAGACCAGCACCCACCAGTGCCAGATAGATCACGGGGCCCATGGCTGGAACTCAAATGGAGTGGGTATTAGAGCAGAAAGCCGGCAAGCTCAGGCAAACCAGGCCTAGGCTTCCATAACGACTACGGTTCCCCCACCCAGGGCCGTGCCGCTCCCACGCAACCCGTCAGGACGAACCCACCGCGATCGGCATGCGCACCCTCTTCATCTATCCCGAGTTCCCGAAGACCTTCTGGAGCTACGAGAAGATCCTCGAGCTGGTGAACCGCAAGGTGCTGCTCCCTCCCCTGGGGCTCGTGACCGTGGCCGCCCTGCTCCCCCAGCAGTGGGAGATGAAGCTGGTGGATCGCAACGTGCGCGAGGTGACCGAGGCCGAGTGGGCCTGGGCCGAGCTGGTGGTGATCTCCGGCATGATCGTGCAGAAGGCCGATATGGCCGCGCAGATTGCTAAGGCCAAGCAGCGCCATCTGCCCGTGGCGGTGGGGGGCCCCTTCGCCAGCTCCACCCCGGATGCCCCCGAGCTCGATTTAGCGGATTTCAAGATCCTCGACGAGGGTGAGATCACCCTGCCGTTGTTCATCGAGGCGATCGAGCGCGGGGAGGCCAGCGGGCGCTTCAGCTCCAACGGCGAAAAGCCGGATGTGACCTCCACCCCCGTGCCGCGCTTCGACCTGCTGCAGCTCGAGGCCTACGACTCGATGAGCGTGCAGTTCTCGCGGGGCTGCCCGTTCCAGTGCGAGTTCTGCGACATCATCGTGCTCTACGGCCGCAAGCCGCGCACCAAGACCCCCGAACAACTCGTTGCCGAACTCCAGGCCCTGTATGACCTGGGCTGGAGGCGCTCCATCTTCCTGGTGGACGACAACTTCATCGGCAACAAGCGCAACGCCAAGCTGCTGCTGCCGGCCATCAAGCAGTGGCAGATCGAACGGGGCTATCCCTTCAGCTTCACCACGGAGGCCTCCGTGGATCTCGCCTCCGACGACGAGATGATGCAAATGATGGGCGAAGCCCGTTTCGATGCGGTGTTCCTGGGCATCGAAACTCCCGATGAAGCCAGCCTGTCGGTGGCCGGCAAACACCAGAACACCCGCAGCTCCCTCGAGGAATCCGTGGACCGGATCACCTCCTACGGCATTCGCGTGATGGCCGGCTTCATCATCGGCTTCGACGGCGAGAAAACAGGCGCCGGCGATCGCATTGTGCGTTTTGTCAGTCGCACGGGCATTCCCGCCGCGATGATGGGGATGCTGCAGGCCCTGCCCAACACCGGCCTCTGGCATCGCCTCGAGAAGGAAGGGCGCCTTGTGCAGGAAAAGGCTGACGCCAAGGGCGTGAACCAGACCAACCTGCTCAACTTCGTGCCGACCCGGCCGATCCGTGACATCGCCAACGAGTACGTGGACGCGTTCTGCCGCCTGTACGAACCGAACGCCTACATCGATCGCGTCACCCACTACTACCTGAAGATGGGCAAGCCGCGCTGGCGAGCGTTCTTCAAGCCCGAGGCCTCGGACAAGTCGAGCCTGCCGAGCCTCACCGACGTGCGGGCCCTCAGCACCGTGGTGTGGCGCCAGGGGCTCAAGCGGGACACCAGGCTGCGCTTCTGGAAATCCCTG
>JBIIQU010000058.1:0-6526 GCA_044341905.1 Vulcanococcus sp.
CGAATCAAAGGAGGTTTGGCCAGGCGCTTCCTCAATCGAGATCAGCAGGTTTCGCATCAGCACCATGCTCACCTGGTCACTTTCCAGCTCCAGTGGGTCCCGCGAAAAGCGAAGCCTGTGAACCACGACGGCAATCACGTCTCCCAAGGAATCAACCCGTGTGGCTTGAGGGGTTTCCAGCAGCAGGGATTGAAAGGCTTCAGGTACTTCCAGTGTGTTCAACATGGCTTGGGTCACCTGGGGTTGGCCCATGCCAGTCAGTCGCACCCAGAGTGGCAGCCCCATGGCCTTCAGTGTCTCCAGCTCCGCCACTGTGTTGACGCGCTTTTCTTGGACGCCAGTGGGTGACAGCAGCACCACCCGGCATTCGCTTGCTGCGCGACCGCCAGCCAAGTAGAGCGCGGTGGGCATGGTTCCAGGGCGCTCTTCGAGGCGCCGGGATTCCAAAGATCCTGGCGTTGGCCTCAGCATCGTGAGTTCTTGGGCCAACATTGTGCTCCACTAACCCTAGCCATGGGCTCTTCCCAGGCTGCGGTGGGCCAAGCCACCATTGTGGTGTGTTGTGCCCGACAGTGTTGCTTCACGCATTGGAGTGGACTGCTGTCCTGTTCGTGACAGTCGTGGTGGCCTCCTTCCGCAACTGGGTTGCACCTGTTGCTTCGTGCCTGGCGATTCAGTCGTTGTTTTTCGCTTGCCTTCACTGGCTGCCCGTTCCTCCTCTGCCATCCCCCACTCCTGGCTTTGGACCAGCCGCGACGCACTGAATCACAGCTCCCAG
The DNA here is from genome assembly GCA_044341905.1 of Vulcanococcus sp. Taxonomy (GTDB): domain Bacteria; phylum Cyanobacteriota; class Cyanobacteriia; order PCC-6307; family Cyanobiaceae; genus Vulcanococcus. The sequence continues at coordinate 779 of JBIIQU010000058.1, forward strand.
CGAATCACCGTTGTTCAGTCGTGAAGCGTTGTTGTTTCCAGGTCTGGTGCGGCTACTGCTCGGGCCAGTGCTGCCATCATCCCGTGATAAAAGCTGCTGTATTCGTGCTTGCCCATCAGGCAGGCTTGCATGGGTTCGTGCAATAAGCCGGCTTGGAATACGCCAAACAGCATTAAGGCTTCCCGTTGCGATAGGCAGATCAGGTGATCTCCCTTGATCTGGGTGAGCTTCACGCAATCTTCAACACTTCGCAGCAACCTAGCAGCACCCTCCTCTGGCAATCTCCATAACCAGTCGTTAACTCTTTTCGCTCCTGATCGTTCACAGTGGGGGAAGGGTCCTTCCTCCCTGTGCCATGGACACCCCGCTTACCTGCGGACACTTTGCGGCGGAGCAGCTTCGGCGGCATATGCGTTCGCTTGTTGGCCTCCAGGCGGATGTGCTTGCCGATCGGGATCCGGAACCTCTCCACCAGATGCGCGTGCGCTTCCGACGCGTGCGCAGCACCCTCTGCCAATTCGCGCCAGCCCTTGTGGTGCCTGAGCGCCTCGATGACGACCGCATTGCCAAGATTGGGCGCCGGCTTGGCATGGCTAGGGATCTGGATGTTCTGCGGGCGCGCCTCCAGGACGGGCTGCTGCCCCTGCTGCCTGAGCGGGAGACCCTTGTGCTCAAGCCGGTTCTCAAGCAGCTGCGCCGTGAGCGCAAACTCGCCTTCGCTGATCTACAGGACACCTTGCAGGGCCGCCGTTACCTGCGCTTGCTGGCCGATCTACAGGGATGGCTCAGACAGCCACGGTTCACGTCGTTGGGGGAGGAGTTGCTCCTCGATTGGTGGCCCCACTGGAAGCTGGTGCTGGCTTCTGATCTCCTGGCCCATCCGGGATGGCGTGTGCTCGATCCCCGTGACCCTCAGGGCCTTGAGGCTGTCCACGACCTGCGCAAACGGCTGAAGCGATTCCGGTATGGCCTCGCCAACCTGCAACAAGATTCTCCTGACACCTTGGACCCCTGGCTGGCTCGTCTCAAGGCCATGCAAGAGCATCTCGGCGATCTCAACGACCTCCAGGTGCTGCAGCTGGCCCTGTCCCGCCAGCTGGAGGCCGATATCGATGTGGTGGTGCCGACCCTATGCAGCTTGATGGCCGAATCGCAGGCCAAGGCCTGGAGCAATTGGCTTGAGCTCTCCGACGATTGGCGAACCTCCCAAGGCCGCAGCCAGTTTTATTCCATGTTGGTGAGTGGTTCGGTGTGAAGCCGCCTGCGGCGGCTGTCAAGTGCCGTCAACACCGTGGATCTGCCCCAAGCCCCCATAGGGTGCCGCCTCCATTGGCGCAGCATCAGCGTTGTCGATTGTTCAGGTCTGTGGGCCCGTTGCCCTGCCCCTGTTGCTGGTGTCGATCGTGGTGGCCACCGTGCTGTTCGATCGCTGCCTGTTCTGGTGGCAGTGGTGGCGCCAGCCGGAGCATCGTCTCCGCGCCACGCGCCAGTCGCTGAGGGACTGCCCTGCAAGCCTTGAGCGCCAGCTGCAGCTGCGCCGCCTGAAGCGTGCCATGTCCCAAGGCGAGACGTTCCTTCAGGCCGCCGCGCTGGTCGCGCCGATGTTGGGGCTGCTGGGTACGGTGCTCGGACTGATGAACGTGCTGCGGGCCCTCGGACCCCAGTTGCTGCTTCCCTCCTCCACCCCCTTGGTTGGCTATGCCGATGTGTTGGTGAGCACGGTGCTGGGTCTGCAGCTTGCCCTCGTGGCTCTGGTCGCGGGACAGGTCAACCGCGGCCTGCGTCAATGGCAGCTGCAGAACCTTGAGTTCCTTGTGCAGGAGCTGGATCTGCGCCCATGACCGACGGGATGCTTGCCCTGGTTCCCAGCCTGACTGCTGCATTGCTGGTGCTGAGCGCCGTGGCGGGTCTGCCTGTGCTGCTGGCCGGTGCTCCGGAACCCATGCTGGGCCGTTCCGTGGCCTCGGCCACGGCTCTCGTGCTGGTCTTGGCCAAAAGCAGTGGAGGTGTTTGGTATGCCAACGGCATCCCGGTGCCCCAGCCTGATTTGGCCCGGCGTTTGCGCCAGCAGGGCCCAAGCCTTCGCATCCGCTTTCTGGCCTCTCCTGGCCTGACCACGGCCGAGGTGAGTGAGGCCATGGCCTGGCTGCGCCGCCAAAGCAGTACCTCCGTGCAGTTGGAGCTGGCCACTCAGGGATGAGAACCTCTTGGTTGCCAGCACTGGCCTATGGCGGCTGCGGTGTCACGGTTGCTGGTTTTGCTCTGGCCCTGCTGCTGCTGCCCCAGCAGCTCGCCCTGCGGCCGATGCAGCAGGGCGTGCTCCATCTGCAGGTGCAGGCCGACGGCAGCCTGCGCCTCTGGAACCAGCCCGTGAGCGAGAGCCAGCTCCGGGCACTGGTCCGTAGGGCCTCAGCCCGCCCGGGCTGGCAGCGGCTTCGGCTTGTTCCCGACCCCGGGGCTCCCTGGGGGCAGGTGCTGCGCCTGATCGATCTACTCGACGACCGAGGTCTTCCGCTTGAACTTCAACTTCCTTCGGCCTGAGTTGCTGCTGGCCCTGGCTCTGAACGGCGCCTGGTTGGCGTTTGTGGGATTGCCCCCCCGTCGCGAGCAGCCTCGCCCCACCGTCTCCGCTGCCGATGCACCGCAGCTGTTGCGGCTGAGTCGCAAGTTGTTGGCCCAGGAGGAGGCCCAGCGTCGCTCCCTGCCCACGATTGCGACCCTGGATGCCTTGCCCCCGCCGCCCCCACCGGAGCTGCTCAGCCCCACCCCGCGTCCCATTGTTTCTCCTGCTCCTGCCCTTGGCTGGGTCTGGTCGACCGCGGACAGCGACCTCCCCACGGATCCTGCTCAGGCCCTGGAACTGTCCCAGGCCTGGATTCCCGGCAGTGGCTCGGCAGCGCCAGATGCCAGTGCCGCTTCCTTGGAAATCCGCCGGCGTCAGCTGTGGCTCACCCCTGGCCAAGCGCAGCAGCTCCAGGCCCTCTGGCAGCGCAGCTCGTCGCTGCCAGCACCGTTTGAGGGCCTGCCGGCTGGCACCAGTGCACGGCGCTTGCCTGTCCCTGGCCCATCTCCTCTGGGTTTGACCAGGCCCCATGGGTTTTCCCTGGTGCTGCCCGATGCGGTGCTGCTGTTCTGGCGCCAAGGCCAGCAGGTGTGGGTGTTGCGCAGCCCCCTCAAGCGTCCTGCCGGCACGGCCTAACCGAACCTTAATGAGACGACTACCAGTGCTTTGTCTGGTGTCCAGTCGTGCTCCATACAGTTCCGGGGCATCCGCCGCACAGTGGCTTCCATGGTGTTCACGCCGTCCCGTGAAGGGTCCTGTCGGGTTGTCCTGGAGGACACGTACCAGAAGCGCGATCTGGTGCATCTCGGTGCCGGCAGCGCTGTGCCCCTGCTGCGCAATCACCTGTGGCTGGTGGTGCGTGGCATGGTGAAGCTCACCTGCATCACGGAACACGGCGACGATCTGGTCCTCGGTCTGGCCGGTGCCAACGAGCCCTTTGGCGAACCCCTCACCAATGTGGACCTCTATGAGGCCACCACTCTCTGCGACACGGATCTGCTCTGTCTGTCGATGGATGAGGTGGAGTCAACACCGCACCTGGCGATGGCGCTGGTGCGGGCCATGGCCAGCCGCATGCGCCAGTCCGAGGCTTTGATTTCCCTGTTGGGTCTGCGCCGGGTGGAGGAGCGGGTGCGGGGCTTTCTGGAGTTGCTGGCTGAGGAGTACGGACAGCCCTGTGACCAGGGGCTGCGCCTGAATCTGCGCTTCACCCACCAGGAGATCGCCAGTGCCCTGAGCACCACCCGCGTCACCGTGACCCGGGTGCTCGGGATGCTGCGGGATGAGGGCTGGCTGCAGCTGGACGACCAGCGCCAACTGGTGGTGAGCCATCTGCCCCGGGCCTAGGCCCGAGGCAGCAGGAGGTCCAGCACGGCCCCGCCGTCGGGATGGTTGCTGGCTCGCACCATCCCCCCGTGGCACAAGGCGATTTGCTGCACGATCGAGAGCCCCAGCCCGCTGCCGGTGCGGGGCCCCTTGGCCCGGGCTGGATCACCCCGATAGAAGCGTTGGAATAGGCGTTCCTGATCGGTCGCGCTGAGGCCTGGGCCTTGATCCCTCACGCTGATCTGGCACCAGCGGTCGCGGTAGTGGATGCTCACTTCAATCGCGCTGCCATCCGGGCTGTAGCGCAGGGCATTGTCGAGCAGGTTGAGCAGGGCCTGGTGCAACCGCGCCCCATCCACGGCCGCCAGCCGTGAGGCCTCGCGACCCGGGCTCACCCGCAGACCCACGCTGCGCACCCTGGCCAGGGGTTCGAGTGTGGTCCACACGTTGCCCACCACGTCGCGGGGGTCGATCGCCCCGTTGTCACGCCCCTCCCCCATCGGTGTGTTCTCCAGTCGGGAGAGATCCAGCAGGTCGCTCACCAGCAGTTGCAGTCGCCCCAATTCCTTCTGGAGCCGTCCCACCAGCACCGTTTGCTGTCCTTCAGATCGGTCCGCCAGGCTTTCGCTCACCAGCATCAGGGCGGTGATGGGTGTTTTCAATTCGTGGGCCACATCGCTCACCCATTGCTCCTGCCGCTCCAGCAGGGTCTGCAGGGGATCGACGCCCTGGAGCAATACCCCCACCCAGCCATCGCTGCCGGCCAGCACCCGCAACTCCAGCGTGTCGCCACCCACCGGCCAGTAGCCCCGCTGGGGCGTGCCCTTGTCCCGGGCCAGGTCGATCAGATGCTCCACCTCATCGCAGGGTTGCAGCAGCGCGATGGGCTGCCCCTGCAGAGCCAAGCCCTGAGTGACCCCCAGCAGTTTCTCGGCCCTGGGGTTGATGCTGGCGATGGTTTGATCCGGGGCGATCACCAGCCAGCCCTGGGGTGCAGCGTCCATCCAGCGGCGTAACTGCTCCGCGGGCAACGCCGCCGGTGCCGTTCTGGCCAGTGCCCGGCGCCGTTGCTTCTCGGTTCGCTGTTGATGCCGGCCGTGCCCCAGCCAACCCAGCACTCCTCCGGTGGCTATGGCCAGCAGCAGGGAGAGGGGGGCGCTGCTTGCCATGGCCTCAGCCGAACCGGTAGCCGAAGCCCCGCACCGTCACGAGGTGCACCGGATTGGAGGGGTCGAGCTCGATCTTCTCGCGCAACCAGCGGATGTGCACGTCCACGGTTTTGCTGTCGCCGATGTAGTCGACGCCCCACACCGCCTCGATTAGCTGCTCCCGACTCCACACCCGTTTGGGCTGCTGCAGGAACAGCTCCAGCAGCTTGTATTCCTTGGGCGAGAGCTTGAGATCCTGCTCGCCTCGGGTCACGCGGCATTCACCGCTGAACAACTCAAGGTCGGCGTGGCGAAGCACCTGGTGGCGCTGTTCGGCCCGGGCTTGCTCCTGGCTGCGGTTGCGGCGCAGCAGGGCACGGCAGCGAGCCACCAGTTCCCGCATGCCGAAGGGCTTGATCAGGTAGTCGTCAGCACCCACTTCAAGACCGAGCACCCGATCGGTTTCAGTGTCGCGGGCGCTCACCACCAGGATCAGGGGTGGGTTGGCCTCCTGGCGCAGCTGTCGGCAGAGATCCAGGCCATTCATGCCCGGCAGCATCAGGTCCATCACCACCAGATCAAAGTGCTCACGCCGGAGGAGTTCCCAGGCGCTCTGGCCATTGGTGGCAGCCGTCACCGTGAAGCCCTCCAGCTCCATGGCCTCGCTCACGGTGTCGCGGATGGTGTCGTCGTCCTCCACCACCAACAAGC
>JBIIQU010000059.1:0-6415 GCA_044341905.1 Vulcanococcus sp.
CGACACCCCCGGTCACGTTGACTTCAGCTACGAGGTGAGCCGCTCCTTGCAGGCCTGTGAGGGGGCTCTGCTGGTGGTGGATGCCAGCCAGGGGGTGGAAGCCCAGACCCTCGCCAACGTGTATCTGGCGATCGAGAACAACCTCGAGATCATTCCCGTTCTCAACAAGATCGACCTGCCGGGCGCCGATCCCGAGCGCATTGCCGAGGAGATCGAGGCGATCATCGGGCTCGATTGCACCAATGCCATCCACTGCTCGGCCAAAACCGGCCTGGGCGTTCCCGACATCCTGCAGGCGGTGGTGGATCGGGTGCCGCCCCCGCCGGACAAGGTGACTGAGCCCCTGCGGGCCCTGATCTTCGACTCGTATTACGACCCCTACCGGGGCGTGATCGTGTACTTCCGGGTGATCTCCGGCTCCATCAGCAAGAAGGACAAGGTGCTGCTGATGGCCAGCAAGAAAACCTACGAGCTCGATGAAGTGGGCGTGATGGCGCCCGATCAACGCCAGGTGGAAAGCCTGCATGCTGGCGAGGTGGGTTATCTGGCGGCGTCGATCAAGGCCGTGGCCGATGCCCGTGTGGGCGACACCATCACCCTGGTGAACAATCCGGCGGATGCTCCCCTGCCCGGCTACACCGAGGCCAAGCCGATGGTGTTCTGCGGCCTGTTCCCCACCGACGCCGATCAATACCCGGATCTGCGAGAGGCGCTCGACAAGCTGCAGCTCTCCGATGCGGCCCTCAAGTACGAGCCCGAAACCAGCAGTGCCATGGGCTTCGGCTTCCGCTGCGGCTTCCTAGGGCTGCTGCACATGGAGATCGTGCAGGAGCGCTTGGAGCGGGAATACAACCTGGATCTGATCGTTACCGCGCCCTCGGTGATCTATCAGGTGAACATGATCGATGGCGACACGATGATGGTGGACAACCCCGCCACGCTGCCCGATCCGCAGAAGCGTGAATCGATCGAAGAGCCCTATGTGAAGCTCGAGATCTATACGCCCAATTCCTACAACGGCACTCTGATGGAGTTGTGCCAGGAGCGGCGCGGTGAGTTCATCGACATGAAATACATCACCACCGATCGCGTCACGCTTCACTACGAGATGCCCCTGGCGGAAGTGGTGACCGACTTCTTTGATCAGATGAAGAGCCGCACCAAGGGCTATGCCTCCATGGAGTATTCCCTGATCGGCTATCGCAAGAACGAGCTGGTGCGCCTGGATGTGCTGATCAACGGCGAAAAGGCCGATCCCCTCACCACGATCGTGCACCGCGACAAGGCCTACAACGTGGGTAAGGGGCTGGTGGAGAAACTCAAGGAACTGATTCCGCGCCAGCAGTTCAAGATCCCCATCCAGGCGTCCATCGGCAGCCGGGTGATCGCCTCCGAGAGCATCAGTGCCATGCGCAAGGACGTGCTGGCCAAGTGCTACGGCGGTGATATCTCCCGTAAGAAAAAGCTGCTGCAGAAGCAGGCCAAGGGCAAGAAGCGGATGAAGGCGATGGGCAAGGTGGATGTGCCCCAGGAGGCCTTCATGGCGGTGCTCAAACTCAACCAGTAAGCACCGGCTCCTGCCCGAATCTCAGCTTTCTCCCTGCACCAGGTCGCGGGCCAGCAGGGCCCGTTCTTGGGCGCAATAGTCCGGCCGGCCCAGTTGCACGGCGGTTTTCTCAAAGCCATGCCTGGCTTCCAGCCGCAGGTTGTTGGTGCAGCGGCGGTACAGCGCCTGGCGACTGCCGTCGTTGATGTCGCCGAGCCAGCTGAACAGGTCTGTGGTTTGGTGGATGGCGGCGCAGGAGATCTTGCCGAGGGGGGAGATTTCGTATTGCACCCCGGTGGTGCCTGGCTTGAGTTCGGAGCTGCCGCAGACCAGAGGCTGCTGCAGGGGGATGAAGCGCCGGCTGGTCACGAACACGAAGGAGGGATAGCTGCGATCGCAATACAGCGGCGTGCCATCCACGGGGTTGCGGATGCTGTCTGGCGGCTGGTTGCTGCGCACCGCCTCCGCACAGACGCGGGCGATGCGATCGGCTTCGCTGATCTCCTGCTGGGCCTCGGCATTCACGGCGTCCTGGCTGTCGCCGTTGGCCATGGCCTGAAGGCGCTTCGCGCCCCACCATTGCCCATAGGCCAGCGGTGGAGCAGCCAGCACGCCAATCAGGGCCCAAGGCAGCCAATGGCCCTCCAGTCGGCGGAAGGTCACCAGGGAGGCCAGCAGGCCAATGGGGCCTGCGCTGAGCAACCCGAACCCTGCGGCCAGCAGCTGCTCCCGCAGGTTCGAAATCTCGCGGATTTCCAGTAGCTCGTTGTCGCGTTCCAGGCCCATGGCCATGGCGCTGGAGTCGAACCTGTGCCCCTGTCTAGCGGTGCCAGGGTGCCAGGGCATCGGGCAGGGGAATTCTCGGGAGGTCGTTCCCTCCGTGCCGCCATGGTTCGGTTGTTGCAGCGGGCATCTCGACGCTCTGCCGCTGAGGCGGGCTTCCTGTTGCCCCTTTCACTCACGGGCTCCCTGGTGCTGCTGCTCAGCAGCCTCTCGATGCAGACCGCCGCTCTGCATGGCCGGCAGGTGCTGGCGGCCGATTTCTCCCGGGCCCGATCGGAAGACCTGTTGGCCTCCTCCGCTCAACGGCTGGTGACTGATCTGCAGGGGCCCTACCGTTGCCTGTTGGCGCTGCCCTCCAGCAGCTGGCAGCCAGGGGCCTTGCCGGCGGACTGCCCCGCGGACCTCGATCCCGGCCAATTGCAGACCACAGAGCTCTGGGGGCACCAGGTGCTGCTCAGCAGCTGGCAACCGACCTCCAGCGGCGGCGAGTTGCGGCTGCAGTTGGCCTCCAGCGGCCTGCAACGCCGCTATGCCCTCACCCTCAAGCCGGCCGTGAGCCTGCAGGAGCGCGGAGCATGAACCTGGTGGAGGTGATGGTGGCCAGCACCGTGTTTGCCACGGCGTCGGGCAGTTCCCTGCAGATCTGGGCCGCCAGTGCGGGCACCAGTCAGCAGGGGGTGCAGCGCCAGCAGGTGCTGGAGCGCATGGAGATCGATTGGCTGCGTCTGCAGGCCCAGTGGCGCCAGGCCGCGCCCGCCGAGGGAGCCTTGAGTCAGTCTTGCCAGGAGGCCGCGGCCGAGATGGTCGCGTTGGCCCAGAGGGTGCCTGTGCCGCCCCAGGTGCGTCGTCAGCTGGAGCCCAGTGCCGATGGCCGGGCGCTGCTGGTGCGGCTGCAGAGCCAGGAGCCCGCCGTGGAGCGGCAGCGGTTGTTCAGCCCTGCCTTGTACGGCTTCTGTGGCGATACGGCCCCAGTGGCGGAGGGCTTGGGCTGATGGATCGCGGCTTTTCGATGCCGGAGCTGCTTGTGGGCATCAGCGTGCTGGGAGTTCTGGCCGGTATGGCCTTCCACCACGGCGGCGAAGCCCTGGCCCGCCAGCGCCTGGAGGCGGCCACCCGCCGGTTGGCTCAGGGCTTGGAGCGGGCCCGCAGCGAGGCCCAGCGCCAGGGAAGCCCCTGTGGCCTGAGCCTCAGCGGTGCGGGTTGGACGTCTCCCAACGGTGGCGACTTAGCTCCCTGTGAGCGCACCCTCGACGGGCTGAAGGAGGCGGTGGGAGGTGGTGAGGTGGCGGTGGTGCACAACCTGCCCCCGGCGCTGCGCTTCAGCAGCAACGGCCTGGTGCTGGATGGCGGCACGGTGGTGTTGAGCACCACGGGCACACCGCTGCGGCGCTGTCTGGTGATGGCCCTGCCCCTGGGGGTGGTGCGCCTGGGTCGTTACGCGGCAGACCCCGCTGCCACGCCGAGCAGTGCGGCCTGTGAAGTTGATCCCTCCCTGTGAGCGCCATGGCCCGACGGATGCCAAAGGCTGCTGGCGGCTTCTCGCTGGTGGAGCTGATGCTGGCGCTCAGCCTGGGGCTCACCCTCAGCGGCGCCATGCTGCAGGGGCTGTTGGCGGAGGGGCAGGCCAGCATGCGCTTCACGCGGCTGCTGCGGGAGCGGGCCCATCAGCGCCGCACCCTGGAGTTGGTGAAAGCCGATGTGCAGCGGTCCACGGCGGTGAGCGCAGCGCCAGAGCTGGAGCAGCACGGTTGCAGCCTGGCTGGCCGGCTGCCGGTGCTGCATCTGAGCACCGCTGCCGGGGCCATCACCTATTCGGTGGGGGCTGCCCCCAGCGGCATCTGGCGCGGCCAGGTGCTGATGCGCTGCGGCCCGGCCTTCGGCCTGGATGGATCCTTGAGTGCAGGCTCTCAGCCCCAGAACCGGGTGGTGATCGACGGGTTGGCCCCGAAGCCGCCCGTGTGGACTGGTTGCCTGGGCGTGTTGGGGAACCAACAACTCCTTGCCGAAGATCTGGCAGGGTCCTCAGCGAGACCGTTTTCAGCCTGTCTGGACCCTGCAAGCGGCCTGGTGGCGATCCGTCTGCAGCAGGAGTTTCCTGCCACCCAGGGCAGGCTGCAGCAGATCGGCTCGGAGCTGCTGGCTGGGGTTGGGGTGTGATCAGCGCAGGTCGTAGCGCCCGTCGCGGAAGATCAGCACCTCAACGCCGCTCATGGTCACGGCGTGGCTGGTGCCGCTCTCGGAATAGGTGAGGCTGCAGCCCGAGCGGCTGCAGGCGGACAGGCCGCCGAAGCTGGTGCGTGGCTGCTCCAGGAACACCACATCGAGGCCAGCACCTCCCTGGATTTGATCGGAACCCAGCCCAGGCAGAAAGCGGTTTTCTCCGGGGCCACCATTCAAGACATCGTTGCCATCTCTGCCCACCAGCACGTCGTCGCCCTCTCCACCATTGAGAAGGTCGTTGGCCATGGTGCCCCGCAGCCGGTCATTGCCAGCCAGGCCCGCAATGGTTGCACCACCTGTATCTCCTCCCTCCAGCACATCATTGGCGGTGGAGCCATTGATGGTGTCGCCGCCTCCATAACCGCAGATCAACACGTCTTGGTTGGAGGGAACGGCCCCTTGGGGAACCTCCAGGGTCTCGGCATTCACGGTGCCGCCACTGAGTTTGTAGAAGCCTTCAATGCTGAGAGATTGTGTGCTGCAGAGGCTGGTGGCGATGGGGTAGGAAAAAACCGGGCTGATGCGTGAATAGGTGCTGGTGGATTGGCTAAACCCTTTGCTGGCTAAACCTTTGATGCAAAGGTTGAAGGTGAGTGATTTGCTCGCCCCAGCTGTGGAGAGCACCTTGAGGCCATAGGGATCCACATCGGGGCTGCAGCTGCTACTGAGGCCATCCACCAGGCGGGCATTGCTGATGGTGTAGCTCTCTGCGGTGATCTGGCCGCTGTAGTTGCCATCGTCCGAGATGGTGGGTCCGCAACGCCAGAGGCTGCTCTCGCCCAGCCATTGGCCGGCTTCATCGCTGGCGTTGGCTTGTACGTAATAGATGGCTGGTGGTAAGTCGCGGCGGATTTCCAGGGCAAAGCGGAAGTCATCCGCTGGGATGGATGATCCACATTGGTCGAGGGCCAGGCTGCTGGGATCCGTGAGCACGCGCTCGCTGAGGGCTACTTCAGATTCGATGAAGTGGCTGGTGCGGGACCAGTCAGCGCGCAGCCGTTCGGTGGCCTCGAGCCGTTCGTTGGTGCGTAGATGGGAGATCATGGCGTCGGCTGCCACCACGCTGATCAATCCCCCTAGAGATGCGGCCAGTAGCACTTCCACGAGGCTGAAGCCCGCCTCGGCAGGCTTCAAAAAGCGGTGGCGTACAGGCATTGCCCATTCCTTTCTTTGCCAGTGCGGATCAGGCCAAGTGGTGTCATCAGCTTGAGGCAGCGGCCCAGGCCAGAACCGCCGTTGCCCAGACGCAGGCGCCATTCCAGTTGGGGTACGTTGTCGGCGGGGTTTGTCCACACGGTTCCCCGTGGTGTGAACACCACGGTGTTGGGCGTGTTGGCCATGGCTTGGAACTGCAGCTGGCTGCTATTGGTGACCTCCTGTTTGAGGTTTAGGTTGGCAAAGATGCCGCAACTGTTGTCGATGGCTGGGGTGAGAATGGCGTCACTGGTGTTCACACTGATCCGGCAGGGTTCGGATCGTTGGATCGCTTGGCGGCGTACATCCTCCAGCCAGCCGGCCAGCAGCTTGGTGGCGCTGTTCAGCCGTTCATCCTCCCAGTTGCGCGTGAAGTTGGGGATGGCCAGGCCCGCCAGGATTCCCACGATCGCCACCACCACCATCAGTTCTGGGAGTGAAAAGCCAGGGCTCCTGCGGGCCATGGCTTAGGGGCACCAGCCCTGGGCATGGGGCACCAAGGTGCTGGCCACGGATATGGGGGGAGCGGTGTTGGCCACATAGGTGACGTTCAGGCGGTTCCCCTCGGCTTGGAGGCTGGGGGTGATGGTGGTGGGAGGCACGGTGCCAGGCACGCTGAATGGCTGCAGGTCGCTGCTGTGCTGGCTGTTCACATAGGCCAGTAGCCCGGCT